>JBDUBN010000122.1:0-7068 GCA_040004085.1 Novosphingobium sp. | reverse complement strand
AACGGACAAACCCTAATTCCTCAACCGTTCAATCGCCTGCGCCAGCGACACGTACAGCTTACCCATATCGGATGACAGCAGCGTCACGCTCAGCGCGTGGCCATCGCGCGTGGACAGCAACTGGCGCAACATGCTCTCGAAATCATGGATATAGCGGCTGACATGTTCGCGGAATTCGCCGTCGTCGTCATAGACTTGCGCGATTGAGCGCGCCTCTGCCGTGTCCAATAGGCGCACGGCGCGGCGGGTGAATACGCCGCGGTCGCCGCGCAGGTAGCTAGCCCATGCAGTGTCGGTGACTTCGCTCGACAAGGCCTTGGCGATGTCGATGGAATTGGAGTTGAGCGATTCCGTAATCAGCGCGACCCGGCGGGAGAAATCGCTATCGACCTGGTCTTCCACCTTTTCGCGTGCCTGAGCGACGCGGCGTTCAAGATTACCTGCCAGCTCGTCGATCCGCGCCAATTGATCGCGCAAATGTAGTGCGGCCTCGCGTCCGGTGTCAGAGGCGTGCGCGGCGGCTTGCGCCAGCCGACCCAAGGCCTCGTCGGTCCGCTCGGTAAGCACTCGGTCGATGGCACCAGCGGTTTCGCGGCTCAGCTTCTCGGCCATCGCGGTAACCGCGCTGCGGCCTGAATGCTCCATGGTTTCGACAGCTTCACGGGTGGCTGCCGCTAGGGTTTCCAAGGTCGTGAGCAGATCAGCCTGTCCCTTGGTGGTCAGGCGGTTGCTGTCCTTTTCAAGGTCTTGCAGGGTCAAGTGCAGTTGCGACAGCATGTTTCCATGCCGTGCCGCACCCTGTTCGACGCCGACTTGCAGCAGCCTGATCTCGGCGAGCGACTGGCCAATTGAGTTGCGGGTGGAGGTGACGCTGTCCGCCAGTTCGCCGCCGCGTTCCATGGCGCGCTCGACGGTGCCAAGCAATTCGCCAACCCGGCCCTCGATCTCGGCCAGCTTGCCTTCGCTGCTGGCGATCGCCGCTGGCAAGACCTCGCGGCTTTGCTGCGTGCTGGACTGGAGCAGCTCGAGCAGACGCACGCTGTCATCGGTCAGCTGGGCGACGGTCGCATCGGTATCGGCCAAGGCATCCCGGCTGGCGGCAAGTTTTTCGGCCAAAAGCTGCATGTTGCCGCCCAACTGGCGCTCTGCCTCATTGCCAAAGGCGGCAATTGCGGCAATCCGCTCGCCGGTCGCCTCGATTTGGGCGGCAATCATAACGCCATGATTGGCGAGCCGGACGGAGTGCGCTTCATGGGCATTGCGGCGTTCCGCCAAATCATCGTCCAGTCCCGCGATCAGCGCGGTTATGCGCTGCACATCTTCGGCATGCCGCGCGGCGGCATCGGCGGCGCGGTGTTCCATTTCAATCGAAAACTGACGGTTGCGTTCGGCCAACCGGCTATCAAACGCGGTCGCTTCCTCACCCAGCAAGCTGATCCGCTGGCGTGCGGCGAGCGATGCCTCGCTGTCGAGTGCCTCCAGCCGCCCTAGCGCCGCAACCACTTGCTCTTCCAGACGGGCGAGTGACGTTTCCAGAGCGGCTACCGCTCCGGCCTCGCCATCGCGCAATTTGCGGCCGAGCGCTTCACCTTCATCGCGCAATGTCGACAAGCGGGCGCGCAATGAGGTGATGCTTTCGGCCTCGTGGCTATCAAGCTGTTGGCGCGATGCCTGCAATTCCTCAAGCAAAGCCCCGGCGCGGTTCCGTATCCCGGCGAGCGCCGCCACTTCGTCGCGGTCAAGCCGGTCGCGCAATTCGGCGCCGCGCGCGTCGAGTTCGCTGAAGTGGCTGTCGGCCTTGGCATGCAAGTTGCCCAACTGCCCGCCGAGCTGTTCGAGCGAACCCTGCACTTGTTCGCGCAGCGCATCGATTTGCCGCTCACTCGCCTGACCGAATTCGTTGATCCGCACGAAACCTTCGATCATTTCCTGAACGTGGACGTGCGCCGTGCGTCCGGCGTTGGCGATATTGTTGGTAACGTCCTTGGCCGAACTGGCGATCACCGGCAGCTGGCCGCGCAATTTCTCCATGTTATCAAGCGCGCTTGAGCTGACATGGGCGATGGCGTCCACCTGGGCGCCATTTTCCTGCACCAGCGATTGCAACTTCGCCGCGTGCTGCGAAATCCGTTCGGAGGCGATCCGACCCAGCGACTCCAGATCACGCGATTCAGCGGAAAGGAATTCGCGGGCGAGGCTGAGTTCGCGATTGATTACCGTCAAGCGCCCCTCAAGCCGCGATGATTCGTCGGATAGTACGCGCGCGGCGTCGCCAAAACGCACGGCTTCGCGGCGGCTGGTACGAAGTGCGATGAGCCAGATAACGCAGATCAGCAGCACGGGAACAGCCCATGTGCTGGCCAGACTGACGGCCTGCTGCGGCGTTGCACCGGTATAGACCGCCGGATTGGCCCAGACGAAGAACGCAGTCCACAGGGCCATGCCGACCAGGCCGAGCGCGGGCGGCAGCCAATCGCGCGCAGGCGACTTGGTTGGCTCTACGTACCAGTCCTGATCGGCTTCGGCCGCAATCTGCTCCGACGGGGGGCTCACCTCACCGCTCACCGATTCGCCGAACGGCTCTGCGGATGTGTCCTCGCCCGTCGCGGCTGCCTGCTGGCCTGCTGCGACGATGGCTCTGATGCGTGTTCCCCCGGTCATGTGGGCAAGCTATCACGGATCGGCGCGGCGGATAAACCCCGACTTAACCTAACTACCGTAAATACCGTTCGCTATGGCTTATGAATCAGGCGATCTGGATATCACACTGGCCGCTGCTGCGGGCGACGATGAGGCGTTGTTTGCCGAATTGCGCGGCGCGTTTCTGGAAAGTCTGGCCCGGCAGATAGACTTGCTGCGCCGGTCGCGCTGCGATGGGAACTGGCAAATGGCCGCCTTGCGCCTGCGCGGCTTGGCAGCCAGCTTTCATGCCGCTGCACTGGTTGAACTGGCGGAGGCAGCGCTGGTGTCTGCGCCGGGCGAGCCGGGTGTGGTGCGGCACTTGCAGCAGTTTCACGATGAGTTCGAAGCCCGGACCTGACGGGCTTGCGATGCCCGGTACGGACCGCATCAAACTTGGCAGCACAATCGCCTTGGTCTACAAGCGCCTGCATCTCCCAGGAGAATGAATTTTGCGGGTCGCCCTGCTTTCGATGATGGAACCGGCGCAAGTCGGAAACTCGGCACCGCGCGCATTTTTGCGACTTGGCGGCGTGACTCTGGCGCGGCACCAACTGGCGCTGGCACTGGCGGCGGGGTGCGAGCGGATTGCCTGCCTGACGCGCGGCATGGATCCTGAACTGGCAGAGCTTCAGCACGCGGCTGAGCAGGCGGGCGTGCGGTTTCACCTGGTCGCCGGATCGCGGGCGCTGTCCGGTCTGGTCACGGCGACGGATGAGGTGCTGGTTATCAGCGATGGCCTGCTGCCCAACCGGGCTGAGGCGCAGCGGCTGATTGCCGGTTCGCCCGCAATTCTGGTGCAGCCCGGGCCGCACGGGGTTGCGGCCGGCTTTGAACGCATAGGGCCTGATCTGGCCGCGGCCGGGCTCATGCTGATACCGGGCCGGTTGATAGAGCGGCTGAACGAACTGCCCGCCGATGCCGATCCCCCGTCTGCGCTCCTGCGAATCGCCTTGCAGGCAGGGGTCGCACAGCGTCAGTTGCCCGAACCTGTGATCGCCGCCGGACACTGGCTGCTGGTGCGTGATGAGGATGAGGCGTACGGGGCGGAGCATGCCTGGATGGAACGGCACACTGCTGCGCCGCGCCGCACGCCCGGCCTGATGCTTGCATCGGTGCTGGTGCGCCGCTTTGGACCAGCCTTGCTTCATTCGGGAAGTAGCGGCACCGGGCTGATCGTGGCGGCTGTCGCGCTGGTCGCACTGGGCTTTGGCGCCGGGTGGTTTGGCTGGTCGACGCTGGCGTTTAGCCTTTGCATTCCGGCTTGGCTGCTTCGCCGTAGTGCCGCGATTCTTGAGCGGATCAATAGCGATACGCTGGCCCGGACGCCGGGAATTCGCGGCGACGAGGCGGGGTTCGACTGGTTTCTGGACGCGGTTACGGTGGTGCTGCTGATCATGGCCATTGCCCCCTTGCCGGGCGCCAGCCTGCTGGAGCGCAGCTTTGCGCCATTGACTTTCGTTGGCTTGCTACGGCTGTTGCCGCGTGCGTTTCCGGGCCTTTGGACAGTCTGGCTGACTGATCGGGCGACCGTCATGGCCTCACTGGCCCTCCTTGCGGCGGCGCAAGTGCTGGTGTCGGGAATAATGCTGATGGGCGCGGGGATGCTGCTGGCCGGGCTTATTTTGCCGACCTTACCGATAGATAGCGATCGGCTAACGCGAGTTTAACCATGCAGCGGTATGGCAGCAGCATGAGCAATTCGCCTACCTCCGGCGCCGGTGCCGATTCGATTGAGCGCGTGATGCGCGCCGAACTGTCGCACGGCGATGCGATGATCGGCACCGTCGTGCCGATTATCCGCCACCTTGTCGCCAGTGACGACCAGTCGGTGTTCTCCGAAGAGATCGTCGCCCGCACCCGCGGGATGCTGGAGGACATCGCTCGCCAACTTCTGACAGCCATGGCCATCGTGGCTGGCGACGGTGAAAACCGCGACCATGACCGCCGCGCGGTTGAGCCTTTGGTAACCGCGATTGCCGCCGATCCGGCAATGCTGGCGCATGTTCACGCGCTGGCGCTGGAATGGCAACTGACCGAGCGAATTCATTCGCGGTTGGGGCTGGACCGCGTGCTTTCGCCGTTGCTCCAGTCGCTCATCGCATCGAATGACGCAGGAACGGCGGCTTCGGCCATGAACCTGCTGGCGGCGCAGGCGCGCTTCGCCCAAACGCAGCGGCGCATGCAGTTGCCTTTGCGCGAGCTTCCCGCAGATGTGCTGCACGGCGCGCTGGCCGTGATGACTGACCGGCTGGGCAAGGACGACGAAGTTGCCGACCGGGCCGAACAGGCGATCAGCACGGATTACGACGAAAGCCAGACCCGGCTGGGCCTGATGGCGCGGCTGATCATGGGCATGGGAGGCGGCGCGATGGCGGCGCTGACAATTGATCATGCCGGGGTCGCGCTGTTTCTCACTGCGCTGTCAATTGCCAATGGGCAGGACCGCAGCCTGACGACGCTGTCAACCAACGAAAGCCAGTTGGCGCGGCTGGCGCTGGCGCTGGCGGCGGCGGGAATGAAGCCGCAAGTGGTGGAAGAACAGTTCCGCTCGCTCCATCCCGAAGTGTCGCTGCCGTCCGGTTTTGAGGTGCTTGGCCCTGATCAGGCCGCCGCGATACTGGCGCACGGTGCGGGCTATCCGGGATAAACGATGACCGCCGCCGCAACAGACTTTGTGCGGGCAATCAGCGACGGTGACGACAGGCTCGTTTCCGCGGACGATCTGCTGTCGGCGCTGCAAGTGCGGTGCGGCGGCGTCGTTCCGGGCACGATTGCGATCCCGGCGCTGCTCGAAATGGTCCGCAAGGCACGGCGGTTTGGCCTGAAGCTCGCCCGTCCAATTACCGCGCAAGATGGCGTGGACAGCATCACTGCCTGGGCCGAAGTGGACCCGGTGGAGGCGGGTTCAAACGAAGGTGCGGAAGGCTGCACGATCTCTCTGCGGCACTGGCAAGCGCGTCCGCTGCCGCCTGAGGACGTCGACGCGGCATCCTTGCGGCGGCTGGAAATCGATCGGCAATTAGCAGAATTCAACGCCCGTCTGGACGCGCAGCAACGCGTGCTGACGGCAGTGGCCGAGGCGACTGACCTGAGCGACCTGGCTGCCGCCATGCAAGCTGGAGCAGGGCAGGTGTGGACCAGCTTTGTGACTGTCGAGGGCGCGAGCGATCAGCAGGCGCTGCACTGGCGACTGCTGGACGGCGCTCCGGTACAAGTGGCCGGATCACACCGCAAATGGCGTGCCGGACTGGTGCCGATACCTGCGCCAAAGCCCGAAACCGATGGCGAGCTGGGCGGCTTTGAACTCTATCTCACGCCTGATGCACCGCTGGGGAAACCGGCTTCCGCCGAGCCTGAGGCGCCCGGACGCAACGGCGAGGCGCGGCTGATTGGCCGCGACGTCGCCCCGGTTCTACGCCAGCCGATTGCCCGGATCATCGCTAATGCCGAAACCATTCGCACCAAGATGGCAGGGCCATTGGCGGACGAATACAGCGCCTATGCCGCCGACATCGCCGCCGCCGGGCAACACTTGTTGGCGCTGATCGACGATTTGGCGGATTTGGAAGTGGTTGAGTCGGAATACTTTTCGACTGCGCCAGACCAGATCGACCTCGCCGATGTCGCTCGCCGCGCCGCTGGCATTCTGGGTGTCCGCGCGCGCGAACAGGGCATTGTGGTCGACCCGCCGCACACCGATGAAGCGCTGCCTGCAGTCGCTGAATTCCGCCGGGTCTTGCAGGTTTTGCTCAACCTGCTGGGCAATGCCATCCGCTATTCCCCGCCCAATTCACAGGTATGGGTGCGGCTTGAGCATACCGGCGATGTAGCGCAAGTGATCGTGGCCGATCAGGGGCCGGGGTTGTCGGCGGAACAACAGTCCCGTCTGTTCGAGAAGTTCGAGCGGCTGGGACGCAGCGGCGATGGCGGATCAGGGCTGGGGCTGTATATTTCGCGCAAGCTTGCCCGCGCGATGGGCGGCGACCTCACGGTGGACAGCGCCCCCGGTCAGGGCGCGCGGTTTATCCTCAGTGTGCCCGCCGCCGCGTCAACGTCGACGAGCTAACCACACCAGCACGCCGCCAACGGCTGCCAGCACGGCTCCGTTCACAGCCCACTGACGGTCAGCCAGCATGAAGCTGGATTGCGGCCACATGATCAGGCCGAGTCCTTGGCCGATCCACAGCAAACCCATCAGCACTGCGAGCAGGCCGAGGATCAGAACAAGCGCGCGCACGAATTTCATCATGCGCGCGTTATCCGCCGAGTATCAGCGCTTGTCGACCGGAATATAATCGCGCGCGGTCGGGCCAGTGTAGAGCTGGCGCGGGCGGCCGATCTTCTGGCCGGGATCGGAAATCATTTCGTTCCATTGTGCGACCCAGC
>JBDUBN010000518.1:0-2129 GCA_040004085.1 Novosphingobium sp. | reverse complement strand
TGTAATCCGCCGCCAGTTCTTCTGCTGCCGTACCGTTGTCCGGCGAGGTGACGGACAGCGTGACCTTGTCATTTTCCAGCGCGATTTTCACCGCGCGGGTCTTTTCCGTGGCGATGGTTGCCACGCGGTCAACACCTTCGAAGAATGCGCGCGGATCGAGGCGAAGCAGCTTGTCATTGCCGGTGGGGATCACGCGGCTGTAATCGGGGAATGTGCCGTCAATCAGCTTGCTGGTCAGCACCACGCCATTCTCGCCGCCGAAAGTGAAGCGGATTTTTGACGCGGACAGGTCGATCAGGACATTGGTGTCCAGCGACTCGTCGAGCAACTTACGCAGTTCAGCGATACATTTGCGCGGCACGATCACGTCCGGCATGCCCGACGCGCCATCGGGCTTGGCAATGGTATAACGTGCCAGACGGTGGCCATCGGTGGCGGCGGCTTTCATTTCCTCGTCGGCGACGTGCAGGAAAATACCGTTGAGATAATAGCGCGTTTCCTCGGTTGAAATGGCGAAACGCGTGCGATCAATCAGTTCGGCCAGCGTTGCAGCGGGCAGTTCGAAACTGGTTGGCAGATCGCCTTCGACAATCGAGGGAAAATCGTCGCGCGGCAGGGTCGGCAGGCTGAACCGGCTACGCCCTGCCTTCACCGTCATGCGGTTGTCTGCGGCTTCAAGGCTGACCTGGCTGCCGTCGGGCAACTTGCGCGCGATATCGAACAGCAGGTGCGCCGAAACCGTGATCGCGCCGGGGCTGTCTACTGAGACAGCGCGCATGGATTCGACCACTTGCAGGTCAAGGTCGGTAGCCATCACCTTCACAGCGCCCGCGCTCGATGCTTCGATCAGGACGTTTGACAGGATCGGAATGGTGTTGCGTCGTTCAACGACAGACTGGACGTGCGACAGGCACTTCAGCAGTGTCGCGCGTTCGATGGTGGCCTTCATGCTGGTCTCGGTCCCCCTGAAGCGCAAGCGCGGGATCGCGCCGCTTCGTCAAAACTGCGGACTTGCTGTCTTAACGCGGACGGCAAAAGCGGCAAGCGGGAACCGACGGTTCAGGCGGTAAACTGGGGATAAATCCGCCAATTCCGCCCAAATTGGCTTTAACTCATCATCGCCATGCCGCCGTTTACGTGGATCGTCTGGCCGGTGACATAGCCCGCCTCACGCGATGCGAGATAAGCTACCGCCGCGCCGATGTCCTCGCCCTCGCCCATGCGGCCCATAGGAATGCGGGCGTTCAGCGCCTCTTTCTGGGCGTCGGGCAGCACTTCGGTCATCGCCGTGCGGATGAAGCCCGGAGCGACGCAGTTGACCGTCACGTTGCGGCTCGCCAGTTCCTGAGCGAGGCTTTTCGACATCGCTACAAGCCCGCCTTTGGCTGCGGCATAGTTGACCTGCCCCGGATTGCCGGTCGCGCCGACGACCGAGGTAATGGTGATCATACGGCCAAACCGCGCCTTCATCATCGGCTTACTGGCCGCCCGCATCAGCCGGAACGCGGCTTCCAGATTGACGCGAATCACCGCATCCCACTCCTCGTCCTTCATCCGCATGGCAAGGTTATCGCGCGTAATCCCGGCATTGTTGACCAGAATGTCAAGCTTGCCCAAGGTATCGAGCGCGGCGGGGACCAGCTTTTCAACGTCTTCCGAATTCGACAGATCGCAAGTGATCGCTACATGATCGACCCGCTGCACGTGCTGCGGGGTGTGCTCGTCCAGTTCATCGCGAAACGAGCGCAACTTGCCCGCATTCGATCCCGACAACGCCAGACGCGCGCCCTGAGCCGCCAGCGAACGGGCGATGGCCGAGCCGATCCCACCCGAAGCGCCGGTGACGAGGGCGGTCATTCCTGTAAGGTCGAACATGGTCAAAGTCCCTTCAACAGCGCTTCGATATCATCCATAGATATCACATTGCTCACAGCTACTTCCCCGGCGCTGCGGGTGATCATCGGCCCCAGCACTTTGCCGCCCAGTTCGACGAAGTGTTCAACCCCCGCGTCCTTCATCGCAATGGCGCTTTCGCGCCAGCGGACGCGGCCCGTGACCTGTTCGAACAGCAGGCGCTGAACTTCGGCAGGGTCGCTTACCGCGGCGGCGGTGACGTTGGCGAAGACCGG
>JBDUBN010000517.1:0-2130 GCA_040004085.1 Novosphingobium sp. | reverse complement strand
TCGAGACAGCCGACGGTTGCGGGAAAATCGTCATGCTCCCCGCGTCCCGCCGCGCCAAGGATATCGAGCGGTCCGGCGACCGGGAACGCTGCGACCGGTAGTCCGCAGGCCAGTGCTTCGATTATAACCAGGCCGAATGTGTCGGTCAGGCTGTGGAATACGAAGCAATCGGCAGAGCGATAGGCACCGGCAAGTTCCTCGCCATGCAGCATGCCGAGGAAATGGACGTCGGGATATTTACGGCGCAGCGCATCGAGCGCCGGGCCATCGCCGACCACCACTTTCGAGCCGGGCACATCGAGGCCAAGGAACGCCTCCAAGTTCTTTTCAGAACTGACGCGGCCAACGCTTAGCATGATCGGGTGCGGTAAGCTGGCCATTTCCGGGCAAGTTTCCCCAACCGGGCGGAACAACCAGTTGTCGATCCCCCGCGACCAGCGCCTCACGTTACTGATGCCTCGCCCGCGAAGCTCGGCTTCGAGGCCGGCGGTTGCGGCAAACACAGCACGGCTGCTGCGGTGAAATCGACGCATGATCGGCCAGAATCGCTCGGCGCTGATACCGGTTCGCGCTGATGCATAATCCGGAAATCGCGTGTGAAATGCTGTGGTGAAAGGCACGTTGTGCGCAAGGCACCAGCCCCGCGCGCTCCATCCGATCGGGCCTTCAGTCGGGATGTGGACGATGTCGGGTGCAAACGCATGGAGCAAAGTGCGCGTCGAAAACCGTGGCGCAATGGCCATGTCGATCGTGCTGTATCCCGGCAGTGGAAGTGTGCGAAACTGCTTTGGGGTGATGAGTTCGATTTCAAACCCCCGGCGATCCAGCTCGGCGACCGTCGCCGTCAACGTGCGGACTACGCCATTGACCTGCGGCAACCAGGCGTCGGTCGCGATCGCGATTTTCATGCGCTCAACTCCGGTTCGAGGTTGGCAGAATTGGGCGTTTGCCCTTGCGTGCTCCAATCGAGGATCGAGATGACTCCCGCAGCATCCTCAACCAGCGCGGTGCAGCTTTCTACCCAATCCCCGTCGTTGTAATAGGTTATGTCGCCAATCTGGCGAATCTCGGCACAATGAATATGGCCGCAGACGACACCATCGAAGCCGCGTGTCGTCGCGTCGTGAGCGAGGGCATCCTCATAATTGCACACGAACTGGACGGCGTTTTTGACCCGGCGTTTAAGGTAGGCCGACAGCGACCAATAAGGCAGGCCCATGCGTTTGCGCACAGCGTTGAAGCCGATATTTGCGCGCAACAGCAGAGTGTAAGCCTGATCGCCCAGGAACGCGAGCCAGCGTGCATAGAGAACGACGCCGTCAAAACTGTCACCGTGAGTTACCAGCAAGCGCCGACCGTCCACGGTCACGTGAACCGCCTCGAGCGCCAGTTCTACCCCGCCGAACCCGAACCCGGCATAGTCGCGCAGCATTTCGTCATGATTGCCGACCACGAAAACTACCCGAGTGCCGCGATGCGCCATTTTCAGAATGCGGCGGACTACCTCGTTATGCGCATCGGGCCAGTACCAACCCTTGCGCAGACTCCATCCGTCAATGATGTCGCCAACGAGATAGAGCGTGTCGGCTTCGAATGAGCGCAGGAAATCCACCAGCAGTTCGGCCTTGCAGCCGCGCGTACCCAAGTGAATATCGGAAATCCACACCGTGCGATGCCGCCGCTTGGGTCGGAAACCGCGTGGTTCGGGGATCAGCAACCAGTCGGGCGGTTTACCCGACGGGGTGAAGGTTTCGGTAAGGCGGCTCGCGAGCATTCCATCCAGCACGGGATCGTCCTTTGGTCGATCAAAACTGGCTTCGATATGCGCCCGCCACGTTGCGAACGAATGACAGATTCAAGTCGAATTGATTACACCCAGCCGAACAAAGCGCGGTTGGGCGCAGAGCAACCGAGGCATGAAGTAACACAAACGCGTTATTGGATATCAGCGCTAGGCGTCGTCTGTCACAACGCAGGTTAGAAAAATTACGTTATTTCGGATATTTAACGAGATAATGTTCTTTATCATGACGCGAAGTCACGGCTTCCGGTCGCCGGGCGGGGAGTTAAAGTATCGCGCGCAGGCCGCGACTCTGATCACGGCCTGCCTCGCTCTCGCAGTCATCAGTG
>JBDUBN010000516.1:0-2130 GCA_040004085.1 Novosphingobium sp. | reverse complement strand
CGGGGGAAGATCAAGCTCTATGCGACAGTGAACAACCTGTTCAATCAGCAGCCACGGATCACGCCAGCGACGCCCGTCGGTCCATACCGGTCCACGAACCCGCAGATATATGACATCATCGGCCGTTACTATACCGTGGGAGCAACGGTTAGTTTCTGATGTTTCGCACAAGGGATTCCCGGATGTCGACAACCAAGGCCGTAACTCCATCGGAATTTGCAGCTCCGATGGAACTGGCCGACAGGGTCGAGCGGCCCAAGCTTTACCGACGTGTCGCCTTGCGGCTCATGCCGTTCATCCTTTTGTGCTACATCGTTAATGCTATTGATCGCACCAACGTCAGCATGGCGCAGTTGCGGCTGGAGCGAGATCTCGGCTTCACGGCCGAGGTTTTCGGTCTGGGGCTAGGGCTGTTCTACCTTGGTTATGTGTTGCTGGAGGTGCCCAGCAACATCCTGCTGGCCCGGATCGGGGTGCGCAAGACCCTGCTGCGAATCATGGGGGCATGGGGTGTGATGTCCTGCGCCACCATGTTCGTGACGACCCCGACGCAGTTCTATGTAGTGCGCTTCATGCTCGGACTGGCTGAGGCCGGCTTCTATCCCGGAATCCTGCTGTACATCACCATCTGGTTTCCTTCCGGGTACCGGGCGCGCATTACCGCTTTGTTCATGATGGGGTCGCCGGCCGCGAGCGCAATCAGTTCGCCACTGTCCGGAAGTATCATGGTCGGAATGGAAGGCGTGGGCGGCCTTTACGGCTGGCAGTGGATGTTCCTGTTAGAAGGCTTTCCCGCAGTCCTTCTGGGCATTGCCGCGATGTTTGTGCTCACCGACCGACCGGAGGACGCGCACTGGTTGAGTCCGGCGCAAAAGGCGGCGATGGCGGACGACTTTTCGGTCGATGAGGCAGCGCATTCGTCGTCCCGGCGTGGCGGCTACTGCGAACTCCTCAGTGATCCGCCGTTCTACACCTTAGGGTTCGCTATTCTGTCCACTTACGCCCTCATCAATTCTGCCTACTGGACGCCCCTGCTCTTACGCGAAGCAGGAATGAAGTCGGTGGCGAACATCGGCCTCATGGCGGCGGTACCTCCGCTCACCACCATTGTCGCGATGTTCTTCTTCGCCCGGCACTCCGACAAGGTGCGGGAGCGGCGCTGGCACTATTTCGCAACTCTTGTGGCGGGCGCAACTGCCGTGCTGCTGCTGGCAACCCTGCCGCCCAGTCCGACCCTCGTGGTTGTATTCCAGGCGATCATAATGTCCTGTACTTACTCCAGCGGCACCCTGCTGCCCGGAATATTCGCCAGTTTCATGGCCCCCGCCCAGCGACCTGCCGGCATGGCAATCCTGACCTCGATCGGGGCACTCGGCTCGGTCATCACGCCGATCGCCATTGGACGAATGCGTGTTGTCACCGGAAGCTATTCTGCGGCGCTCATCGCCCTGTGCGCGGTGGTTGCGCTGGCGGCGGTTCTGTTCATTCTCGCCATTCCGAAGGACCGCTTCCGTGAGCGGTCGGCGGACCCCGCGTCATGATCGCGGCGAAGAACTATCTGGCGCATGTGCCCGATCCCAGGAGGTCGCGTTGAGCAATTCCGCATCAGTAGCAGCAGACCGCGTTCGCCAAAAGGTCAGCGAAGCGGAGTGGGATATGCGTGTCGAATTGGCGGCGCTGTACCGGGCGCTCCACCATTTCGGAATGACCGAACTGATCGCGAACCACATCACCGCGCGGGTGCCGGGAGAGCCGGGGCACATGCTGCTGAACGCATATGGCCTGATGTATGACGAAGTCACGCCGGCCAACCTTTACAAGATCGATTACGACGGCAAGATCATCATGGAACCTGAAGGCGGTTTTCCCTTGAACGCCACGGGCTATATCATCCACGGCGCGATCCATTCTGTCCGCCATGATGTGGATGTGGTGATCCACACCCACACCCGCGCTGGGATCGCCGTTTCGGCGATGAAGTGCGGCTTGCTGCCGCTGTCGCAGCATTCGGTCATTCTTGGCGATGTCAGCTACCACGATTTTCAGGCACCCGCGCTCGATTTCGACGAGCGCCAGTCGATCATCGACGACATGGGAGACACCGACCTGATGATCCTGCGCAACCATGGG
>JBDUBN010000121.1:0-7082 GCA_040004085.1 Novosphingobium sp. | reverse complement strand
GCATCGCCGCGCGTCTGGTACGGCGGTGGCGGAGGCGGTCCTTTGCCGACCGGCGCGGAAGGCGCTTCCTGCTTGCAGGCAGCCAGCAACAACAGCGGCAGAATCACAAATGCGCGCTTCATGCCCGGCCCTCCTTCGCCTGATCGCGGTAGGCGGCCGGCCATACGCCTTGCTTGCCCGGAGCAATGATTCCATTGGGATCGAGCGCATCCTTGACCGTTTCATTGAAGCGCCGAATAGCATTCCCATTAAAGTTGAAGGTATCCATCACCCGGTCCATCCAGCCCAGATGGGTGCGGTATTCGGCGTAACCTGCTTTGGCCGATTCATCGATCAAGGTATTGAAAAGATTTTTCATTGTGGCGATTTGTTTGGGCTGATCGCGATCGAACATCAGCATGTTGACGTTATTGACAAAGCGCCCGCCGATGGTGAAGCTGGCGTAGAAATCGACATCGAAACTGTCGATGATCTGGCGGCTCCGCTTCATTTGGCCGAGCACGTGCTCGCTGGTGGCGGGGACCACTGGCGAAAACCCCATGTGCGCGCCGCGCCCGCCGATCCAGTCGCTCATCTGCAAGGGCACGGCTGATGGTACGCCCATGGTTATGGCAAAGGCGTCGACGAAATCGCCCTCATGCCACCAATGCTCAGTCGGCGGCGCCTTGAGGTGCTGCGCCATGGCCGCCTTGACTACCTCGGCCTTGGCCTTGACCACGCTTTCCTCGCCGTAAAACCTGAGCGCGACTTGCCAGTAGCCAAGCTTGTGCTCGTTCAACAGTTCCTGCACACGCCATTCAGGGATCGCACCGGGCTTGTCCCAAAAATCCTTGCGCTGGCCCTTGAGCACCATCTTGCCGAGCCAGCTTGGGATGAAGACGTTCTGTTCGATCAGCCCGGAAATCTTCAGCGGGGCGATGGTATCAACCACCCAGCCAATGTCCTCGGCCTTGGGAATGTCGAAGATCAGTTCGAGCGAGCTGTTGGGGGCTGGCTGCAACCACACCCCCGCCTTGGTCACCACGCCCAAACCGGATTGGGAAAAGGCCAAGTCCCAGGTCGGGCCATAGCCCATCGGGAACAGGTTCCATGCCGGGTTCTTGTCCATCGCCCCCATGCCGGTGCGGATCAGATCGCCTTGCGGCAGCACCACTTCGAAGCCGCACAGATTGCGCGCGTGCAGGCCATAGGGGGTGTAGCCGATCCCGTGTTCGAGCGCGTTGCCGAGCACCGATCCCCAGGCATTGCCCGGCACCGACAGCCATAGCGGCAGCTTGTCTTTCTGGATCGCTTCGTAAAGATCGAAGAAGCCGACGCCAGGCTCGACCACGCAGTAGGCCAGCTTGGGATCAAGCTCGATGATCTTGTTCATCCGCCCCAGGTCGAGCACGACCGAGCCCGCCATGCGCGGTGCCGCCGTGCCATAGCCCAGGTTTTTGCCGCGCGCGACTGGCCACAGCGGGGTCTTGTGTTCATTGGCCAGCCGTACGATTGCCTGCACTTCCTCGACGCTCGACGGAGCCACCGCTGCCGATGCGGGCCATTGTTCTTGCGGGCCGGGCGAATAGGCATCGGCATAGGCGTCGCGGTCGGCGTCGCCGGACATGACCCAGTCCTTGCCGACCACGCTCGCCATGGCCTTGAGCGCCGTATCGAACTGCTGCGGGCTGACCCGGGGCGGTAACGTCAGTTTCACTAGAGGCCTCTTTCCTGGTTCAATAGTTTGAAAGAATTGTAAAACCCTGCGCATCGAGGGGAACCCCGCGCTTGGCCTTTTCAAGTTCTTCGCGGCGTGTCCTGGCTTGCAAGTCGATCAGCCAGGCGTGAATCGCTGCGGCATCGTCGGGCTTCAGCACATCATTCCAGCGGGGCATGCCATTTGGCACCAGCAGGCCTTCCAGCAGGATCTGGTTGAAGACCTGATGCGTCCCGGGCTGCATGCGTCTGAGGTCAGGCGTGATCGAGCGCGGCTGGTTCGAATGGCACAGCGCGCAGCCGGTTGCATAGAACAGGCCTTGGCCGCGTGCGATCATCGCAGGCGTGGTGCCCAGAGCTTGAACAGGCGGCTCGGGAGCCACTTCTAGCGCCGGGAGCAGCGGTGGGATCGGAACTGCCCCGCCATCAAGCCTGAAAACCAGCAGCCGGTTGGCGTTCCCGCGCGAATAGGCCGCCGCATAGCGCGGAACATAGGGAAAGCCCCCCCCGCCCCACCCGGCCATAACCGCGATGTACTGGACCCCGCCGACCCGGTAGGTCATCGGCGCGGCCATAATCGTGGTGCCAGTCTCGATTGTCTTGAGTATCCTGCCGGTGCGGCTGTCACGCACCACCAGCTGGCCCGCCAGCGTGCCATGAATGGTCAATCCGCTCGCGGTCGTCAGCACCCCGCCGCGATCCTGCCATCCGGCCATTGGTGCCGACCAGATGGTCTTGCCGGTCAGCGGGTCGATCGCCTTCATTTCTGTGCCGCCGGGATTGCGGAGCACCTCCTGCCAGGCCGGAAGCGCCTTGACCGCAGCAGCGACGGGGGGCGGAAGTGTGGCGAGCGCCTTTGCCAAGTCTGGTGTGAAGATCAGCGCGGCCCCGGTGTTCAAGCCCTTCGGCTTGTGGTGGGTGTCTCCTGGCGGCACAAACATCAGGTTCCCCATGTTTTGAACCGAACCGATATAAAGCCCGGTGGCGGGATCGAACGACGCTGGAAACCAGTTGCGTGCGCCCGGCGTACCGGGGAAAATTATCTTCGGGCCTTTGGAAAATTCCGCAGCATCCCGGTCTATATCAGGCTCACCGGTTTTGAGATCGACGCCTTTGGCCCAGTTGACCCGGGTGATCTTGTTGGCCCGCAGCAGCTTGCCGTCGCGCCGGTCGATCACATAGAGGAAACCGTTCTTTGGCGCGTGCAGCACTACCGGCCGCTCCTCGCCATCGACCTTCAGGCGGGTAAGGATCATCGGCGCGGTGGCATCATAATCCCACTGATCCGACGGGCTTTCCTGATAGTGCCATTTCACCCTGCCGCTTTTGGCATCGAGCGCGACGATCGAGGATACGAACAGGTTGTGCCCGCCTTTGGGTGAGCGAATCTCGAGCGAATAGGGCTCACCATTGCCGGTGCCGATCAGGACCAGCCCGGTCTCTGGATCGTAGTGGATCGCATCCCACGGAGAGCCGCCCGCACCTATATCCCAGCGGCTGTCGCGATCCCAGGTCTTGAGCGCGTCATCGAGTTCGGGATTGTCCTGCGGCCCCAGCTTTGGATCGCGCGGCACCACGTGAAAGCGCCAGGCGAGTTTGCCCGTGGCAAGGTCGAAAGCGCTGACATAGCCGCGGGCATCATAGTCAGAACCACCATTGCCAATCACCACCACGCCGCCGGCCACCTCGGGCGCACCGGTTGAGGTGACCGCGCGCGAATGGTCCTCGACCGAATCCGTCTGCCATGCGACCTTGCCGGTCTTGGCATCGAGCGCATAGACCATGCCATCGAGCGCCGCGACATAGACCTTGCCCGCAGCCAATGCGACGCCGCGATTGACGTTGTCACAGCAGGCTGAGCGCGCGATCTGCATGTCCATCGGCGGTTCAAACCGCCACAGTTCCTTGCCGCTCGCCGCGTCCCAGGCATAGACGCGCCCGGCCATGCCCGAGGCATAGAGCACCCCGCCGCTTTCGATAGGCGTCGCTTCAAGCCCGCGATTGGTGCCAAGCTCCGCTTGCCAGGCCAGGCCAAGTTGGCTGATATTGGCCGGAGTAATGTCGGTCAGGACCGAATGGTGCGTCTTGCCGGCATCGCCGCCCGGATTGGTCCAGTCGTCGCCCGCGCTGGCCTGCTGTTGCGGGGCCGATATGCTCGCCCCGCAAGCCGCAAGCGCCAGCGCGAGAATTGGCGCGCACCACTTCACGCCGCGTCCCACGGGCTCGGCATGCGATAGGGCACCGAGATGAAATTGGCCTCGATCTGGGTGATCATGCCGTTATCGATCTTGAACAGCTCGCCAAGGTAGAAGCTGTGCGGGCGGCGGATCGGGCTATCGTGGAACGTACCGTCGGTCCACTGGTAACGCCCGAGCCGGCCCGAGTGGTCGATAAAGCCGAAGGCCAGCACCAGCCCGCGCTCCTCATCGATCAGCGGAAAGCGGCGGGCGCGCAGCGCGTCATCGTAACGATAGATGCCCAGCCGAAACTGTTCCTCGCAGCCGAGCGCGGTGGCCGGGATCATCGGGAAGTCGGGATTGTTGGTGGTTTGCACCCCGTTTTCAACCCGGTTGCAATCGGGATGGAAGCGGGTGTTTATCGTCCCGTCGTTGAGCTCCAGCGTTTCGAAATAGCCATTTGAAAGACGTTGCAGTTCCTCGCGCCCGACCGGCGCTTGCGCCTTGGCCTCAAGGATTGGCTTGGTCCAGAAACGCGACCCGGGGAGCACCATGCCGTGTTCCGAATTGCGCACGATGACCATCTCGACCTCGGCGATCTCACCCGATGGGGTCGCTTGCAGGCGCATGCAAAAGGCCGATTCCTCGCTTGGCTCGATCACTGTGCCAAAATAACCAACTTGTCCGGTCAGCGGATCGGCGAATCGCAACTGGTAGGCACCCAGCCGCTCGATCGTGCCCCAGACCCCGTCACCGGGTACCAGCATGACGTTATTTTCGGAGCACCTTGCTGCGGCCGCCCAGCGCAAACGCGAGGGATCGCGCGCGTTCAGCGCGGCCTGAAATTCGTCTAGCAAGCCGTAAAGTGATGCCCGGTCCATGTGCTCTCCCATTCGGGCTTTACGCCCTTGCACTTGTGTTGCATATTCTACCAATTGTTACAATAAAAATGGGAGAAATCGATGAGCCGGACGGCCGATGAACAGGCGAACCTCGCCTTTGTGCTCGAGATGTACGACAAAGTGCTGATGGCCATGGACAGCAGCCGGGTCGATGATTTCATATCGCCCGACTATATCCAGCACTCGATGCTGGCCGAGCCGACGGTGCAGGCGCTCAAGGACTTTCTCGACCGGGTCAGGGTCGAATCGCCCGACGCTGTCCAGACCATCCACCGTACCTTCGTCGATGGTGATCATATCGCAGTGCACCTGCACGTGGTGCGCTGGCCGGGCGACCCCGGCATGGCGATAGTCGACATGTTTCGCCTGTCCGGCGGCATGATTGCCGAACACTGGGAAGTGATCCAAGACGTACCGGCCAATCCAATGAACCCGCTCGGTATGTTTTAAGCCAGAGCCATCGCAAGAATACCATGTTCTGAAAGGACTGCCGATGACCGGGCGTTTCGACAATAAGTGCGTTGTGATCCTGGGCGGCAACGCCGGGATCGGCCTCGCGGCGGCGCGGATGTTCCGTGACGAGGGAGCAAAGTTGGCGATCACGGGCCGCAATGCCGAAACGCTCGCCGCCGCCGCGCAGGAATGTCAGGCACTCGGCATCCGCAGCGATATGGGGGTGATCGCCCAGTCGCAAGCGGCCATGACCGAGATCGCGGCGGCGCTCGGCGGGATCGATGTGCTGTTCGTCAATGCCGGGGTCGGCGGTTTCGCACCAATCGAGGAGGTCACCGAAGAGTTCTGGGACGGCATCCACAACGTCAATCTGCGCGGCGCCTTCTTCGCGATCCAGCACGCGCTGCCGCTGCTGCGAAATGGCGGGAGCATCGTTATCACTGGCTCAATCGGCTCGATTACCGCCGTCCCCGGCAATGTCGTCTACGCCGCCGCCAAGGCGGGCCTGCGTGCCATGGCGCGAATTGTTGGCAAGGAACTGCTGCCGCGCAATATCCGCGTAAACATGGTCAGCCCCGGGCCGACCGATACCGAAATCTTCAAGCGCGATGCGAGCGACGAGGAGATCGCCGGGATCCGCGATCTGTTCAAGGGCGTAGTCCCGATGGGCCGGATGGGCAGTTCCGATGAACTCGCCCGCGCCGTGCTGTTCCTTGCCAGCGAGGACGCGAGCTTTATCAACGGGGTGGATTTGTTCGTGGACGGCGGCTGTGTGGAACTGTAGAACTTTTCGGCGAGCGGAATAATTTCGCAGCAGCGGTCGCAGTTGATCCATGGGGAGATGGCGATGCTCGCGAGTGATTTCAGCCGACCGGACCAGCACCGGGGGCCATTGGGAACTGCCATTTACTGGATGGTATTCTGGCTGTTGATCTACCCGCTGTCGCGGATCCTGATGCTGTTCCATTGGTGGCCGCCGTATCCATCGCTCGATAAACCACGGGCTCATTTTGGCGATTACCAACCCGGCGCAAGCGATGTCTTGGTGTGCTCCTACTTTAAGTCCGGGACCACCTGGCTGCTCCAGATCGTTACCCAGATTGCGTGGAAGGGGAGGGCGGAATTCGATAGCATGTTTTCCGTTGCGCCATGGCCGGATGGTCCGCCAGTCATGCGGTCGATGCTGATCCCGCTCAGCAATCCGTCGCCCGCGCAATTGAGCCCCACTGGGCTGCGGGCGATCAAGACACATCTCAACGCCGGCCTGGTGCCGTGGCGCGCGGAGGCAAGATACATCGCGATGACCCGCGATCCGAAGGCGGTTGCGGTGTCCGGTTACCATTTCTTCAAGGCCGCCGCCTTCGGGCCTTCGATGCCGCCGTTCTGGAACTGGGTCGCGCAATTCACTACGCGCCGATTCTTCATAGGATCGTGGGCAGTCCATCTGTCCAGCTATTGGTCCAGGCGCGATGAGCCCAATGTCCTGTTTTTGAACTATGAGGAATTGCGCGGGAATCCGGCGCAAGGGATCGACCGGATTGCCGCATTCATGGGGGTGACACTGACGGAGGAAGCGCGGGCAGCGGTGATCGAACGCTCCAGCTTTGCCGCGATGAAGCAGCAAGAAAGCAAATTCGAGCCACCCACCTTATACCCTTGGGCCGTACCCGAAGGGGCAATGGTGCGAAAAGGGGGCAGCGGTGGGCGCGATCCGCTGATGACCCCGGAATACGCCAGAAGGATCGACGATTTCTCGCGCGCCGAACTCCAGTCCTTGGGCTGCGATTTCGATTATGATGAAGCTTATACCAAGGTGCAGTGATCCTGACCTATGAGGACGGCATTCAGGCGGTTC
>JBDUBN010000515.1:0-2133 GCA_040004085.1 Novosphingobium sp. | reverse complement strand
TGTGGAAGTCAGACAGCAACCGGCTCGCTCTCAGCCCATAGCAGTTCGGCCATGGCGTCGATCTCCGCGAATTGACCGACCGATTCGGCCTTGGGAAACAGGTCGAGTTCCAGTTGGCGAGTATCGACACCCCTGCGCCCCGGATCACGGCGATTGAGCGCCATCGGTTTGCCGCGCGGATCGAGCAGGCGGCGGCGCAGGGCTTGCTGAAGCAATTGCAGACGAAACAATGCTTCAACTCCCGCCTGGTCCGGGTCGTCACCTCGGCAGGCTGCCCAACGTTCTTCGATCTGGCCAACACGTTCAATCACCATCGCATTGTAGCTGCGGTGCGGCCCGCGATGCATCGGCAGCGCCATGGTAATCGCCGCGCGGTGGCTGGCGGGAAGTAGCAACCCATTGCTGCGAAAGTCGTCAAAACCGATCCGTGATCGCCCCAACGCGGTGACGAACGCCCCAAAGCAGTTCTTGGCCAGCAGTTGCAGTGGCAGGATGTGATGGCGCTGCAGTCCGGGATCAAAACCGGGCTTACCGCGCTGATTAACCGCGCGGAACGATAGCGCTGGCAATTTCCGCTGGTTATGCAGGCTCAACCCTGCTGCGGGGTGAGCTATTTCCTCCAGTCCTGCCAACAACACGCCCTGGTTCAAGCCTGCCGCCGGATCCTGAGCAAGCGGTTGTTCGCAGCCATGTCAAAATGGAGTTGGCGGCCCTGCCCATCGCTGAGCGGCTTCGGCTGATTGACGCCGAATTCCACCAAAGCGTTGATCACCCGCGCGGTCAGCCGGGCGGCGTCTTGCGCAGTTTCTCCGGCGAGGGGCTGAAGTTCGATCTCGAAGCCGGTGAACAGTGCCAGCCCCTTGCTGGTCATTGCCTCATCGTCACCGCGAACCAGCGACGTCAGACCCAGCGCCGGGAACACGCCGCCGGAAAGCCATGCCCGCACCACGCTCATGAAATAGGCCGGGGCCATCCAGCTTCGCGCGGTTTCCCAACCGACAGCGCGCAGACCGGGCAGCCGCGCCAGTTCCGCACCCAGCCCTGCCAGCACCCGCACAACGGGGATCAATGCACCACCCGCCGCCAAATGCGGCCCCGGCACAATCCGCACTGCTTCAGGTCGGGGATCAAGCACTGACCGGTCAAGCCCGAACAGATGCTCAGCCGGAATCGCCGGAGCCTGCGTCATGGGTGAAAGGCCCGTCAGATCATAAGCGAGGCCCATGGCCAGAAGTTCCAGCCAGCCTTCCGGCTCTTTCGGCTGAAAGCTGACCGAGAAGGCCGTATTCTCGGCTGGCAAAGCCGCCACGCGCACGACAGCCGCAGCGTCCGGGCGTTGGCCGGGAGCGAACATCAGGGTCAGAGCGGTGCCAGTTTGCGTCAAGTTCCTGATCACATTTGCGGCAACGGGTTTTGCCATTGCTGATGGACATGCGTCGTTCGCCGGAATCTCCGCCGCCGTCGAGTCCCTCACCCGAGAGATACAGCCATTATAGAGGCAATGCTTAAAATATCCCCATTCGCACCCCTTCGCCCATGGCCTTGCCCAATTCGCGGCAGCGAACAAGCGCGGCGGCGTCGACATGTTTCGGCGCAAGTATCGCTTCGGGCGTATCGGCGTTCATGTTGACGATCATCCCCTCAGCGATCCGCCGTAGTCGCCAGCCGGTGACAATGCGGTCGATCTGCGCCTCTGTCCCCTGCCCCGCCGATCCGGCAGCGATGATCGTTGCATAGGCCCGCCCGTCGATCCGGCCCAGCAGCGGGTAATAGCAGCGATCGAACATATCCTTCATCACACCGCTCATGCTGCCCAGGTTCTCCGGGCAGACGAACAGATAGGCGCTCGCCGCCAACAGTTGTTCGGGGCGCGCTTCGGCAGCAGGCAGCAGCACGGCATCGTTGCCCGCGCCCTCTGCCGCTGCCAGCGCCATGGCTTCGCTCGCGCCGGTTCGACTATGCCAGATGATCGCTAGCAGCCGCTGTCTCCTTCATTGGCGCCCCAAGTTTACCGGTCTAGCCAAGCGCGCGGCGCGGCAATTGTCAAATCTTGCCAGTCTCCCACCGCTTTTCCGCCAGGCAGCTTTCGTGAAGCCGCGCAATTGGCTAGCGCTGGCGCATGGCATCACGATC
>JBDUBN010000120.1:0-7117 GCA_040004085.1 Novosphingobium sp. | reverse complement strand
AGCTGCGCTCACCCATGATCAGCGCGCGGTGCTGGTCCTGCAGCGCCCCGGCGACGATCTCGGAGGCCGACGCGGAGCCCGCGTCGATCAGCACGATCACCGGCAGCCCCTTGGCAAAGTCGCCGCGGTACTGCGGCAGCGAATCGGCGCGGTAATAGATGTTTTCGCTGGCGATGCGCCCGCGCTGAGAAACGATGTCGCCCTGCGTCAGGAACAAGTCGGACAGCGCCACTGCCTCGTCCAGCGAGCCGCCGGGGTTTTGCCGCAGATCGAGCACCAGGCCGACCAGCTTGCCGCCCCCTTGCGGACTGGCGGCCTCCTTCTTGATGTCGGCAATCGCCTTGCTGACGTAATTGCCCACGTCCTTGCTGAATTCATTGACGGTGATGACGCCGACGCCGTCAGTCAGTTTGTGCGTCACCGGCTCCAGCGTGATCACGCCGCGCGTCACGGTGACGTCGAATGGCTCGTCGCGGCCCGGACGGAACAGCGTCAGGCGGATACTGGTACCAGCCTCACCGCGCATCTGTTGCACGGCCTCGTCGAGCGGCAGGCCGTAGATCAGCTTGCCATCGAGATGCGTGATGTAGTCACCAGCCTTGACCCCGGCGGCGGCGGCCGGGCTGCCGCGCATCGGCGAGATGACCTTGACGGTATCCTGGTCCATGCCGACCGACAGGCCAAGTCCGGAATACGACCCATCGATCAGCGTCGTCATGCGCTGGAGCGTAGAGCCTTCCATAAATTCGGAATGCGGGTCGAGGCTGGAAATCATCCCCTCAATCGCGCCCTTGATCAGCTTGTCGTCGTCGGTCGCGTCGACGTAATTGGCCTTGATCAGCTCGTACACCCGCACGATCTTGCCGAATTCCGGCCCGCTGCGCGCGTCAACCGCAGCAAGGCCTGCCGTGGTCGCCGGCAGCAGCGACACCGCCGACACCAGCAGCGCCGCACGGAGTATTGAAGCAGACTTGATCGGCATTGCGGCCCTTTCCGGGGAGAACTGTGGTGCTTGTATAACGGCGAAGCGCTTAACGCCAGATGGCCGTTTCACCCCAATTTGGCAAAATCGAGTGGGTTCACGGGCTGACCGTCACGGCGCAGTTCCAGACTGATCACCGGGCGGCCCGGCCCGGCAATGCCGAGCGGCGATCCGGCTACCAGTTGTTCGCCGACCCGGACGTCGGTTTGGCCAAGTCCGGTGACAAGGCTGGTCCAGCCGCCACCGTGGTCAATGATGACGATCATGCCATAGCCGCGATAGGGGCCGGCGAAGGCCACGCGGCCAGCGGCGGGCGAAATCGCCTGCGCCCCCGCTCCCGCCGCCAGTGCGATGCCGCGCGAAGTCGGTCCGCCGGTTTGCGATGCGCCAAAGCCCGAAACCAGTCGGCCTTGCACCGGCAGCAGAAAGCGCGGTGCCGCGTTTACAGCCGGGACTGCGGCGGCGATTTCGGTGGGATTGACTTGCGCCGCGCCGGGCTGAGCGGGGCGCATGACCGGGCCGGGCAGGCGGGCGAGTGTATCGCGCAACGCCCCGGCCTTGCCAAGATCCTGGGTCAGCGCGTCCAGATCGCGCGCTTGTTCGGCCAATGACAGCGCGCGTTCGGATTCGCGGTCAGCGGTGCCGCTGGCGCTGCGCAGGGCGAGTCGCTGCTGTGTTTCCATTCCGGCGAGGACCGCGCGGCGCTGGCCAAGGTCGGCCTGCTCACGCTTCAGCGCGTCAACCGCTGTCATTGCCTGCTGGCGCAGCGCCTTGCCGCGATCGATCTCGGCGCGCAGCGCGGCGGTGCGGCGCTGGACTTCGGGCAGCATGGTTTCCAGCATGGCGCGCAAGTGGACGGTGTCCTCAAGCGAACCGGGACGCAGCAGCGAGACGATCAGCGGCCGCCGCGACAAGCGTTGCAAGGCGGCAGTCAGGCGCATCACCGGCAACTGGCGCTGCGCCAGCGTGGCGCGCAAAGCCTCACGCTGGTGGTCGATCAGGCGGATAGCGGCATTGCGCGCGGCGATCTGCGCCTCGGCCTGCTGGATGCGCGCGGCGGCAGCGGCGGCATCGCGGGCGGTGCGGTCGGCCGCTTGCCCAGCGGCAGCGGCGTCGCGTTCAAGCTGCTCGGCGCGGATGCGGGCGGCCTCCCCCTCGCGGCGGGCTTGCGCCAGCGCTTGCCGGGCTTCGGACACATCATCGAACCCGGCGGGTACTTGCGCCAATGCAACGCCAACCGCGCCCAATGCGGTGATGAGCAGGACAAAACGCAGGACCCCCCGAACCTTCATGGATCAGGCTTATCCCGAACGATGATAGGGATGGCCAGCAAGAATGCTGGTCGCGCGCCACAATTGTTCGATCAGCATCGCCCGGGCCAGCATGTGCGGCCAGGTCATCGCGCCGAAAGCGATCAGCAAGTCCGCCGATTCGCGCGCGGCATGCCCGTGGCCATCCGCCGCGCCGATCAGGAACCGCGTTTCGCGCACGCCCTCGTCGCGCCAGCGGCCGAGCAGTGCGGCGAACTCTTCCGAGGTCAGCTGACGTCCGCGCTCGTCGAGCAGCACGTCGCGAGTCGGCGTCAGCGAACGCGCGGGCATCACGCCGCCGCTGTCGGGCAGTTCGGTCAGTTTGAATGGCCAACTGATACGCTTGGTATAGCGGTCGACCATATCCGCTTCAGGCGAACGGCCAATCTTCCCACGCGCGATCACATGCAGGCGCATGGGCTTTAATGTCAGCCGAATTCATTCGGTGCGTCCCCGAACGCCCACATGCGCTCAAGGTTGTAGAAGCTGCGCACTTCGGGACGGAACAGGTGGATGATGATGTCACCGGCATCGACCAGCACCCAGTCGGCAGCGGGCAGGCCTTCGATCCGGCAGCGACCGAAACCGCCGTGCTTGACCCGTTCGGCCAGCTTTTCCGCCATTGCGGTAACCTGCCGGGTGGACCGGCCAGAGGCGATGACCATGTAATCGGCGATCGCGGTTTTGCCTTCGAGCGGAATGGACATCACGTCCTGCGCCTGATCGTCATCCAGCGACTGGAGCACCAGCGCGTGGAGCGAACCGGGTTCTGCATGGGCCAAAGGTGCCGTCCCTGCTGCTGCCGGTGGGACTGTATTTGGCTGTGATTCTGGTTGGTTCATGAAAAGAAAATCGGCTCCTGTGTCCGAACGTGAGGGGATCAAGACAAATTGTCGGGAAGAATGAGGCGGCGGGTCACGCCGTCTCGCGGTGCAAATGAATGAATGGGGTCGCGAAGTGCGCGCGTGGGAATGCGGCTGGCCCAATGCGGATCAGCACTGCGAATCGCAGTTGCCGAACGTGAATCGGGGTCGAATCGCAAGATCACCAGTCGGGGCGCGCTCCAGTCTGCCGAGTTACGGAATCGGGCTGCGGACCGCCGGTAACGGCCGAGCCAGGCCATCGCGGGGCTCGCGATAGCGGCGTCATCATAGCCCGGACGCGCGATAACAGCAATCGGCACCATGCGGGCAATCTCTCGCCATTGCCACCAGTGGTGAAACTGGGCGAGATTATCGCTCCCCATCAACCAGATAAACCGCCGCTTTGGCCAACGCAGCAAGATCGCGCGCAGCGTATCGACGGTGAATCGGGTGCCAAATTCGCGCTCCATGGCGCTGACGCGGATCGGTGCGCGGCGTGCTTGTCTGCGTGCCGAAGTGACACGGGTGGATAGGGGTGCCATGCCTTGCGCCGGCTTGAGCGGGTTGCCCGGCGAGACCAGCCACCACGCCTCATCAAGGCCAAGCGCCGCAATCGCGAATCGGGTGATCCGGCGATGGCCGCCATGCGCCGGATTGAAGCTGCCCCCGAGCAGGCCGGTCAGCGCGCCGCGTCGCGCCATCTTTTTGGGCGTTCTGGACGCGATCAGGGTCGTACTTGCCCGCTGCCGCGCACCAGCCACTTATACGTCGTCAGCCCTTCCAGCGCGACCGGGCCGCGTGCGTGCAGCCGTCCGGTGGCGATGCCGATCTCTGCGCCAAGGCCGAATTCGCCGCCGTCGGCAAACTGGCTGGAGGCGTTGACCATGACGATGGCCGAATCGACCTCGTTCAGGAACCGCTCGGCCACGTCGGCGTCAGCGGTGACCACAGCGTCGGTGTGGTTCGATGAATGGCGGGCAATATGTTCCAGCGCCGCGTCCAGCCCATCGACCACCGCGACCGACAAGATCGCGTCGAGGTATTCGCTGTCCCAGTCGTTGGCGCTGGCGGGCAGGATGCGCGGATCGAGCGCGCGGGCGCGGGCATCGCCGCGCAACTCGCAACCGGCGTCGAGCAGCGCGGCCACGACCTCGCCCGCCGCCGGAAAGCGCGCGTCGAGCAGTAGCGTTTCCATCGCCCCGCAAATCCCGGTGCGGCGCATCTTGGCGTTGAGCGCGATGGCCTTGGCCATGGCGGGGTCGGCGGCGGCATGGATGAAGGTGTGGCAGATGCCGTCGAGATGGGCGAGCACCGGCACGCGGGCATCGGCTTGCACCCTCGCGACCAGGCTCTTGCCACCGCGCGGCACGATCATGTCGATCAGGCCCGCTGCGGTCAGCATCGCGCCGACCACGGCGCGGTCCTGCGTCGGCATCAACTGGATCGCGTCGGCAGGAACGCCCGCTGTCGCCAGACCGCTGGCCAGCGCCGCATGGATCGCGCGGTTGGAATTCACCGCCTCGCTGCCGCCGCGCAGGAGCACCGCATTGCCCGAACGCAGGCACAACGCCGCCGCGTCGGCGGTCACATTGGGGCGGCTTTCA
Source organism: Novosphingobium sp. (assembly GCA_040004085.1). Lineage (GTDB taxonomy): Bacteria > Pseudomonadota > Alphaproteobacteria > Sphingomonadales > Sphingomonadaceae > Novosphingobium. The sequence continues at coordinate 2,358 of JBDUBN010000120.1, read as the reverse complement.
TAAATGATCCCGATCAAGCCGATGGGCACGCGAATGCGGGCAAGGCGCAAACCGTTCGGCCGCTCGGCGCTGTCGATTATCTGGCCGACAGGGTCGGGTAGGCTGGCAACCTGATCGACCGCATCGGCCATCGCGGCCACCCGCGCTGGGTCCAGCCGCAGCCGGTCAAGCAATGCGGCAGTCAATCCGTTCGCTTCCCCAGCGGCCACATCGAGCGCATTGGCGGCCAGAATAGCGCCCTCTGCGCTACGCAGCGCCGCCGCTGCCGCGTGCAAGGCCGCAGCCTTGGCGCTGTCGTCCAGCCGCGCCAGCACCCGCTGCGCCGCGCGGCCTGCAATGGCCAGGCGTTCGACGAGTTGCTCGGGCGTTTCATCCCGTGCGGCGAGGTTTTGTGCATTTTGGGTCATGGTCGGGCGGGACTATCACTGCCGCGCCAAAATGTCAGCCTTGTTGGTGCTGCAAACGCTTCACCGCGCGACTCTTTCGCCTCGGCCCGAGTCTGCCCCGAGTCGGCCTGAGTCGATTCGCCAAGCTACAATGTACCTGCTAGCGGCCCGCTCGGGTTATTAAATACAATCTTGGGTGTGGGTCGCCTTGCAACAAATCGCTAACCGGGCGCTCTCGCAGCGCCTGCGGACGTGGTTCCCCGATCGCGAATTTTTCATGCGGTCACAGGGCCAGGTTCGTTTCATCAAGCTGTCGTCACGCGTGCAGATTCGCGCCGCCGCCGCGCTGTCTGCGCTGGTTGTGGCATGGCTGGTGACCATGGCGGTGATAACCATTGGCTCATTGTTGGCGACGCATGACCGCATGGCGCTGTTGCAGCGCGAGGCCCAAGTGAGCAGCGCGGAAAACCGCGTTTCTGCGTATCGTAAGGATGTGGGCGCCGCCGCCGCCGATCTGGGACGGCGGCAGGATTTTATCGAGAAGATGGTCAATGCGCACCTTGGCGCGCTGCCCAGCGACGCACAGTCGGGCGAACAGGCGGGCGAAGCTGGGCGCGCCGTCGAGAAAGTCGGCTTGGCCATGCCCGAGGCCGCGCCGCTCGCCCGGCTTGAGGCGCGGCAACTGGCCTTTGTCGAACAGCTCACCCAGTATGCCGATCACCGCGCGGCCCTCGCCGAAGCGGCCATCCGCAAGCTGGGGCTTAACCCGATGGCGATGCGCGGCGTATCTGAAGATCGCAGCGCGATGGGTGGTCCGTTCGTTGCTTTGGCGACCAATGCCGATGGCTCGCTCGATCCGCGTTTCAAGCGACTGGGCGCGAGTCTGGCGCGGATGGATGCGCTGGTTAGCGGGTTGCAGGGCATTCCGAACGTGCTGCCCGCCAGCCTTGATTACATTTCTTCCGGGTTCGGCTATCGCGCCGATCCATTCACCGGCGTGGGCGCTTTCCATGCGGGGCTCGATTTCAAAGGGCCGATCGGCGCACCAATCTATGCCGCGGCGCGCGGGCGGGTCAGCTTTGTTGGTCAGCGCTCTGGTTATGGCAACTGTGTTGAGGTAGATCACGGCAACGGACTGGTCACGCGCTATGCCCACATGTCGGCGTTCCACACGGTCGCGGGCAAGGAAGTGGTGGCGGGCGAACAGATCGGAGCTATTGGCAGTTCGGGCCGCTCGACCGGGCCGCACCTGCATTTCGAAGTGCGGATCCACGACCAGCCGGTCAACCCGCGCCCTTTTCTGGAGGCTGCTCCCCATGTTCTCAAAGAAATCCGCGATCGCCCAGATGATAGCAGTCACGCGGCCAGCAGAAAGTAACACAGTGAAGGGTTCGACGTTTTCGGTGCTCGGTGCCGACATCATGATCAAGGGTAACATCACCGCGCGCGCAGACCTGCATGTCGATGGCCGGGTTGAGGGCGATCTGGCTTGCGCCAGTCTGGTGCAGGGGGAAACCAGCGAAATCACGGGCGCTGTCGTGGCGGAAAAAGCGCGCATGGCGGGCCGGGTGATCGGATCGATCACTGCGGGCGAACTGGTGATCCTGAAGACCGCGCGGATAGAAGGCGACGTGTTTTACGACGCACTGACGATTGAACAAGGCGCGCAAGTGGACGGCAAATTCGCCCACCGCACGCCGGAAGCCGAACCGCACCTGAGCCTGGCTGCGGGGATGGACGCGGGGTAACTTTGTTAGCGTCCTGACCCCATAACCGCCAGCGCTGCCCTTGGGTAATTGGGTGACGAAGCAGGCGCTTTGGGCAAACCAAAGTGCCAGTAGCCTCGAGGTTCCGATGGAATTCGAACACCGCGGTGTATTCATGTCCCAAAGCACTGAAGACGCAGCGGAAAAGCGGAGCTCCTTTATCGAGAAGCGAGCGCCGACGTTTCATAACACGTGACTTATACCAA
>JBDUBN010000119.1:0-7138 GCA_040004085.1 Novosphingobium sp. | reverse complement strand
TTATCCGGCCCGTATGGTGATGCCGCTCGGTCCGCTGCCTGAGGAATTGCCGCCGCGCCAGCCGGAGGATGCGGTGTGGCAGGCGGATCAGGGCGCGGTGCAGTTCGGGGTTCCGGGTGCCGCAAAGTTGCTAACCCTGTCGTGCGAGCATGACCGTTCCGGCGCGGCTTGGGTGCGGATTGCCCGCCATGTCCGCGCCGAAAAAGGCGCGCAGGCGCTGTTCGCGCTTGAGGGCAACGGACACATGACGCGCCTGCCGCTCAATGTCGTGCGCGGCGGAGCGGATGGCGAATGGCAAGGGCTGGTCCCGGCCAAGGCGGCCAAGCTGGATGTTCTGCGCGGCGGCAACCGCATCGCGGCGACCTTGCCGGGCGGCGGCACATTGCTGCTTCCCGCCAGCAGCGAACCGGGCCGACTGGTGGACGCCTGCCGCGCATGAATTGAACCGACCGCGCCTGAGTTAGATCTTCCCGAACTTGCCTTCAAAGCCGCTGGTGTCCCCGGCAGCGAGCAACTTGGCCTGTTCCACCCAGGCATCGCGCACCGGACGTCCGGCAAAGTTGCCAAGCTGCGCGTCGATCCGGGCCACGTCATCATCAGTCCATGCTGCAATTTGAGCAAAGCTGGTGACGTCCAGCGTAGCCAGCAGCGAGGCCAGTTTCGGCCCCAGGCCCTTGATCCGGGTCAAATCATCGCCGTCTCTAGGCTCTGAAACAGGCGCTGACACAAACGCAGCCACGGCATCGGGTAGAATAATCTGGTTAACCGGAGTGGCCAGCGGCGCATCGATCAGCGCCTGATTCCGCTGCGCCGGAGCGGCGCCCTCATCCAGCACATCCGGCCGCCACTCGCGCCGCACGCTGCGCGCTCCGCGGCGGGACAGCCACCACGCCACCGCCAGCCCGATCACCAGCGCCAGCGCAAACGCCACAACTGTCGGATCGATACGCTGCATCATTTGTCAGAACCTTTCCACATCAGCCTGCCAATTCCCAACCCACAAAAGTAAGTCAATTGCAGCGCGCCGCCAATTTGCAACCAGTATGGCACGCTTGGCCAAGCTGAAACCCCGCCGGGCAGGGCCAGAACGCGGGCAAAAGCCAGTACCGCACAGCACAGCGATCCGGCCAGAATCAGGCTAAGCCGATCAACTGACACGGCCTATGCCCCCACGTTCTTGCGGAACAGCACCCGGTCTTCGGGGCCAAAACCCTTGTGCCAGATGATCCACACATAGGTTGCCAGAATGGCCGGAATGCCGAACAGCAGCTCTGCCCATTCGGGCAGGAACCCGGTCGCAACGCCCCCTACCGCTATCGCTGGGATCGCCGCCCAGGCTAGCGGCCAGCGCCAGTTGTTAACCGATTCGCCCAGAATATCCCCGAGTATGCGCGATTTGATCAGCGATGCCGTGGCCAGCGTCACCATCAGCGCCGCCGCCGGAATGGTCGCCATGTAAAGCGGGCTAAGCCCATGATCCTTGACCAGTTCGATGCCCGCCAACGTCAGCGCCGCCTGCAAAGCGATCGTGCCCAGCGACACGACAAGGTTGCGGAAACGCGCCATGTAGATCAGCGCGGCCTCGCTCACAACGGCAGTCGCGGCCACGACTTCAGCGGCGAGCAGGAATGCCAACGCGGCGGTGCCGCCCACGAAAGTCGGCCCGACCAACCCCATCACGCCCTCGCCGGGCAGGCCCAGCGCCAGCGCGACACCGGCCTGCGCGGCGATGATCCAGAAGCCGACTTGCCGCACTTGCCGGGCGATCGCGGGGTAGTTTTTCTCATGCAGATTGCGGGTAATCACCGGGCCGAGGATCGGCTCGAAGCTGGTTTTCAGCTTTTGCGGCAAAGACGCGACTTGCTGGGCGACGAAATAAATGCCGACCACTTCATCGCTGACGAAGAAGCGCAGGATGAAAATGTCGAGCTTGCGCGTCCCCCATTCCACTGCGTCGGCTGCGGCCAGTGGCAGGTTGGCGAGCGCCAGCCGACCGATCCGCGCCGGGTGCGGCAGCCATTGGCGCGGCAGGCCGTAACTGCGTAGCAGTGCCACCCATGCGACCAGTCCGGAGGTGACAATCGAGGCGAGGTACGACAGCGGCAGCCCCGCTTCGGGCACGACAAAGAACAGCAGACCCGCTGCGATAGACAGCGTCCACGGCTCTACCACTGAACGCGATCGCACCGTGGTGGCGACATCATAGCGATAGGCCAGCGCCGACAAGGCGACGTCGGTCAAAGTCGTCGGCAGGATGGCCAGCGGCAAGAGCAAGTCCCACTCGCTGAACTCGCCACGAGGATACATGACCTTGGGAAAAGTGAACAAAAACAATCCGGTTAGCAGTGCGAGCAGCGACGACAGCACCATCGCATCAGCGACCACATTGGCAGGGCGGCTTTCCGCATCGGGGTTCCGCTCATCCTCTGACAAGCGTTGCGCCAGCCCGCGCTTTTGCCCCAGCGTGCATAGCTGACCGGCCAATTCGATCACCACCATGGCCGAGGCGAAACGCCCCAGCGAGGCTGCTCCGTACATGCGGCCGGCGATCAGCAGAAACGGTAGCCGCGCGGCGAGACGCAGCAGGAAGCCGAGGAAATTGGTCCGTCCGCCCTTGGCCAGTGCGGCGATGTCCTGATGCTGGCCTGCTTCTGTCATGCAGCGAGGTCACCCTCGGCCTTGAGCGGGCGGGACAGCAGATCGCTGGCAACGTCGCGGGCAGAAGCATCGCCGGACAGCAGGCGGCAGACGGCGTCGACAATCGGCATGGCGATCCCAGCCTGCCGCGCCAGATCCGCCAGAACCGGGGCAGTATGCGCGCCTTCGGCAACGCTGTTCTTGCCGGAGAGCGCCTCTGCCGCGCTCATCCCCTCGCCCAAGGCCTTGCCGAGCGAGAAGTTGCGGCTGGAGGTGGACGAGCAGGTCAGCACCAGATCGCCCAGCCCGCATAGGCCCGCCAGCGTGTCCGCCCGGCCGCCGCGCGAAAGGCCGAAGCGCAGCATTTCCGCATAACCGCGCGCGATCAGGGCGGCGCGAGCGTTCTGGCCCAGGCTCAGCCCGTCGACGACGCCGCAAGCTATGGCGAGTACATTCTTGACCGCGCCGCCAATCTCCGCGCCGATCAGGTCGTCGGAGTAATAAGGGCGCAAGGTCGGCCGTGAAATCGCGGGGGCAAGGCGGCGCCACTGGGCTTCACCATCGGCACAGGCCAGCGTCACGGCGGTAGGAAGGCCGGCAGCGACTTCATGCGCAAATGTCGGCCCGGACAGGACCGCCAGCCGCGCACCCGGCATGGCATCGCGCGCAACATCGGCCATCAAGCGGCCTGACCCAGCCTCGATTCCCTTGGCGCAGAGCACGAGATCGCGGGGAGCGTCGCCGTCTGGCATGCCCGCCAAGACCTGCGCAAGGTGTTGCGCCGGAACGACCGCCAGCAGCACCGGCAAGTGCGCCAAATCGCCGATTTGGTTGGTTGCTGTGATCGATTTCGCCAACGTGGCACTCGGCAGGAACAAGCCGTTGCGGCGGTGGGTGTTTATCTCCTCCACCAGCTCCGGCTCGCGTGCCCACAGCATGACCGGTTGTCCTTGGCTCGCCATGACCTGCGCGAGCGCAGTGCCCCACGCGCCCGCTCCGATAACGCCAATGCCGCTCATGCTTTCACCCCCGCGCCGCGCACCGGCAGCGCATCGGGATCGAGCGGCCAGCGCGGTCTTGGCGAGAAATCGAGCGGGTCGGCCGTGAATTTATCGGATTGGCCGAGCCGCTCAATTCCCGCCCAGCCGATCATCGCCGCGTTATCCGTGCACAGCGCCAGCGGCGGTGCGACAAAGCGCAAGCCGTGCGCGCGCGCCAGTTCCACCAATGCCGCGCGGATCGCCTGATTGGCCGCAACGCCGCCCGCGACTACCAGCGCGGTCATGCCGCTGACATTGCCTAAAGCCTTCGCCGTGCGGTCAATCACGCAATCAACGGCAGCCTGCTGGAACGCGGCGGCGATGTCGGCATTGGCGTGAAGGTCGGCCTGTTTGGCTCGCAACACCGCGCTTTTCAGCCCGGCGAAAGAGAAGTGTGGTTCGGTGCTGCCCAGCAAAGGACGCGGCAGGGGGACCGCCTTGGCATTCCCCGTGGCAGCCAGTCGCTCAACCGCCGGACCGCCGGGATAACCGAGGCCGAGGATCTTGGCGGTCTTGTCAAACGCCTCCCCCAGCGCGTCGTCAATCGTTGTCGCGAGGCGGCGATATTGGCCCAGGCCGCGCACCTCAAGCAACTGACAATGCCCGCCCGACACCAGCAGTAGCAGATAGGGGAACGCGAGTTCGGCATCGGCGAGGCGCGGCGACAGCGCGTGGCCTTCCAGATGGTTCACCGCGATCAGCGGCTTGTCGCCCGCCATCGCCAGTGCCTTGGCCGTGACCAGCCCGACCATCACGCCGCCGATCAAACCGGGACCGGCGGTGGCGGCAACCGCGTCAACATCGGCAAGGCTCATCCCCGCATCTGCGAGCGTCGCGGCAATCAAAGGCGTCAGCCGTTCGGCATGGGCGCGGGCGGCGATTTCGGGGACGACGCCGCCATAGGGCCGGTGCTCCTCATCCTGCGAGGCGATCCGCTGGGCGAGAATCACCCGGTCTTCACGCACCAGAGCGGCCGCCGTTTCGTCACAAGACGATTCTATTCCGAGGACTATCCGCATCCTCTCTTTCCCTGAATGAGATTGCCCTTTAGCACAAGCCGCGCATGATGACTTTTCCCGACAGGCTTTTCAAACTCGGCACCCGCCGCTCCCCGCTTGCCATGGCGCAGGCTCATGAGGCGCAGGCGGCGCTGTGCGCGGCGCATGGCTGGCCGCTCGAGCGGGTAGAGATCGTTGCCGTTACCGCGAGCGGCGACAAGATACAGGACCGCCCCTTGGCCGACATCGGCGGCAAGGCGCTGTGGACCAAGGAACTGGACGCATGGCTGATCGCAGGCGAGATCGATTTTGCGGTCCATTCGCTGAAGGATGTCGAGACGATCCGGCCCGAGGCGATAACGATTGCCGCCGTACTGCCGCGCGAGGATGTGCGCGACGTCTTAGTCGGCGCGGGGAGCATTGCTGACCTGCCGTCGGGTGCGCGCGTTGGCACCAGCGCCCCGCGCCGCGCCGCGCAATTGCTCAACGCCCGTCCCGACCTGAACGTCGTGCCGATCCGGGGCAACGTCGCCACCCGGCTCGCCAAACTGGCGGCAGGTGAGGCCGATGCTACTTTGCTCGCCGCCGCCGGTCTGAACCGGTTGGGCGAAGTGGACGTGGGCCATGCGCTCGACACCGAGACTTGGTTGCCTGCTCCAGCGCAAGGGGCAATCGGCATTGAGTGCCGCAGCGATGACGACGCGATGCGCGGACTGCTCGGCGCCATAAATCACCAGCCCAGCTTTGATGCGGTCATGGCGGAGCGCGCGTTGCTCACGGCGCTGGGGGGCAATTGCCACAGCCCAATTGCGGTGCTGACCGTGCCCGAGGGCGGCGAACTGGTCATGCGCGCCGCGCTGTTCAGCCCGGATGGGGCCGAGCGGGTAGAAGGCACTATGCGCTTTGCCGCTGGCGATAGCGCTGCCTCCGGCGCGCTCGCCGCCGATCTGCTGCGCCGCGCCGCTCCCGCCATCGCGCAGCACTTTACCGGGCCATGATGCCTGTCATAGTCATCCGGCCAGAACCCGGCTGCGCGGCAACGGTCGCTGCGGCGCGCACGCTGGGGCTTGAGGCGTTCGGGTTTGCGCTATCGTCGATCCGCCCGTGCGAGTGGGAGCCGGTTCCGACGGGCGACATCGACGCCGTGCTGATTGGCAGCGCCAACGCCTTACGCCACAGCGGCTCGGCCCTGGCCATGTATCGCGGCATACCCGTCCATGTCGTCGGCCAAGCTACTGCCGAGGCCGCGCGTGCAGCAGGGCTCATCGTCGCGAAAGTCGGCAGCGGCGGTTTGCAGGCGGTACTCGACACAATTCAACCGGGCACTCGCCTGCTCCGCCTCGCCGGGGATGAACGGATCGCGCTCACCCCGCCGCCCGGCGTCTCGATGGTCGAGCGCGTCTGCTATGCCAGTGAGAGCCAGCCCATGCCGCCGCAACTGGTTCGCCTGCTCAGCCGCCCGGCGCTGGTGCTGCTGCATTCAGCGCAGGCCGCGCGGCATTTTGCGCTGGAGTGTGATCGGCTGGGCGTAAACCGCGCTAGTGTCCACCTGTCCGCGCTGGGTCTGCGCATTGCCACGGCGGCAGGTCCGGGCTGGGCAAGCTGCGTAGCCGCCGACAGCGCGGACGATGCCGCATTGCTGGCGACGGCCAAAAAATTGTGCCAGAGTGCCGCAGACTATCAGGGGTAAGCTACGACCATGCCGGACGATTTCTTTGCCCAGAACCCGCCGCCTATTGTGAAGCCGCGCAGCAGTGTGACGGCGGTGCTGATTGCCGCACTGGTCGCATTCCTGTTGGGTGCGGGCGCGGTCAGCTATGCGGCGCTGTCGGGGGTATTGCCGTTCATGCACCGCGCGCCCGATCCGCTGCTTGCCGTCGGACCGGCGCCAAAAGCCGCGCCGACCAGCGCCGCACCAGTGACCGCCGCCAGCGAGGCCGCCGTGCAGGCGAACGCTGTGGAAAGCGCGGTGGAAGCTCGCGTCGCTGCATTGGAACAACGACTGGCAGAGCTTGACCTGCGCGCAGAAGCCGCGTCGGGCAATGCCGCGCGGGCAGAGGGTCTGCTGGTGGCTTTTGCCACGCGCCGTGCGCTCGACCGGGGGGTGCCGCTCGGCTATCTTGAGGACCAGCTGAGGCTGCGCTTTGCCGATGCCCAGCCTAATGCGGTGCAGGTAATCACCGAAGCCGCGCGGCAGCCGGTGACGCTGGACCTACTGGTGGCCGGGCTGGACGCCCTGGGGTCCAAACTGGTCAAGGCTCCCGCCGGCGACGGGGCTTGGGGCACATTGAAACGCGAACTTTCCGGACTGTTCGTGGTCCGGCGTGACAGCGCGCCCAGCGCCAATCCCGCCGAACGGCTTGCCCGCGCGCGGCTGGATCTCATTGCAGGCAAGGTCGACGCCGCTATCGTGGAAGTCCAGCGCCTGCCGGGAGCGGGCGATGCCGGCAACTGGATCGCCGC
>JBDUBN010000514.1:0-2151 GCA_040004085.1 Novosphingobium sp. | reverse complement strand
TGTCACCAGAAGGAACTATGCCACGTTCTTGTGCACTCGCAGGCGTACCGCAATGGCTCAGCCGACCAGTTCACCCCGTCGGCAAGCTTTACACTTAGCACCAAATTAACCTTTGACTTGCGCGGAATTCAGCCAGTGGCATGATAGTTGCGGTGACATGTGTACCACAACGAGGTTGATGATGTTCCGCAAACTGAGCCGACTATTTGTAATCAAGACTCGCATTGAGGCGTTCCTCATCATCTATGCTCTGGCGCTGGGATCGACGGCACGCGGTTCGGCCTACCTTGAGCAATATCCCGGCTTCGGCGGCAAACTGCTGTTCCTCGCCACCACCGGCGCGGTGTTCATGGCCGGGGCGAAAATGATCGATTGCCTGAAATACGAAAAAGCCGAGCGGGAGCGGAAGAAAGCTGAGGGCTGATCGGGATTGCGTTATTGCTTTTATAGGGATTTGACGGTCAATAATTAGGGCAAAATAGGGACCGTCCCTATTTATTACCTCCACCTCACACCTCCCGCGCGAGTTTTTGAATTTTAACGAGATCCAGCGCCAATGTTGGGGTGTCTATTGGCAGGAGGGTAAATCCGTGATGCAGATAGAATGCTTCGGCTGATGTTGAAATAGCGTGGACGATAATCAGCCTTGCCGATACTTCTTTTGATGCGCGCAGCGCCCGTTCGACAACATTAGCCAGCAATGCCACTCCCAAGCCCTGTCCTTGATAGGCTCTGTCGATTGCGAGCCGCCCCAACGTTACAGCAGGGATGAAGCGCGGCATGTTCCTGCGCATTGCGCCGGTGACTTCCTGCGCGAGGATTTGCCCCATACTCAATGAAAAATAGCCGACAACCCGTGGCGATCCCGTCAAACAGACAACATACGTTCGGCTCGCCGCTGATTGTATATTCCCCAGCGCCCGCTGCCGTAGCCAATCATCGAGCACCGGCTCGCCGGAATCGAAGTCCGAACTGTCGTGAGACTCGGCTAAAAGGACGGGTGTGCCAAATAATGACAATAAGTCAGTCACTTTGCCCCGGTGACTTTTGCCAAGGCGATCCTGATTGCAGAATGCGCTTCATACCTGTGGCTTCGGAAGGGGTTGCCGCCGCGTCCATCCAGTCCATGACTTTTTGGAAGGTCTTGGCATCAGCATAAATTGTCGATTGATCCAAGAGCACATTCTTGGCCTCCTTCAACGCAGAAGCCATCATGAATTGTGAACGGTTCGCCCCGACCAGCTCGGCAGCTTGGTCAATGAGTGCCCTATCCCGCGCGCGCGCGCGTAAATGGATATTCACTTCAGCGGTGGCGGCTTGCGGTTCCATTTGCCTTCAATAGCAAACTTGTGTTGTCATTGTCAACACACGGCCAATGTACGCCTCACCGCAGAAACAGGTGGGGTGGTTCTGTTGCCCGGCCCACCCCGGGCCGCTGGAATCCGTTCTGTTGCCCGGTCGGTCCAACCGCGCTTTAGCTTTGTAAATTCAGGCCGTTAAGCCGTCACATTACGCAGCGATTGCGAGTGCTTCGTTGTCGTTGGCACTTGTGAGTTTTGAGCCTTGAATCAGGTTACTCAGCCCGGGCAAAAACAGCGCCTTTCAATACACGTCGATCCTAGTTCGGCCCCATCATCACCCCTGCGACAACAGGGCCACCGCTAAAAGCGATGTAGTGGTGGTGGAGCCGCCGGGTACTGCCCCCGGGTCCGCTGCATCTATTATACGCTGCAATTTATCGCCATATCCGGCCTAAACCGGCGAGGACCAATATAGGGCGCATTTGCCAAATGAAAAGGGCGGGAACATGGCCCAGCCCTTTTGCAGTGTTAAACCTGTGAAACTCAGCCTTTTTTGAGCGAATCGCGAATTTCTGCGAGCAGTTCGACTTCGCTCGGTCCTGCAGGTGCCTCGGCAGCTGGCATCATCTTGTTGGCCTGACGCACGATCAGGAAAATGACGAAGGCCATGATCAGAAAGTTGATTACTGCGGTGATGAACGAGCCATAACCCAGTAACACGGCTCCAGCCGATTTCAGCGCGGCATAGTCGGTCATCGATCCGGCATACCCCGCCGGAACATCGCCCAGCACCTTGAACTTGTTGGTGAAATCCATGCCGCCCGTCACGGTGCTGACTACCGGCATGATG
>JBDUBN010000513.1:0-2154 GCA_040004085.1 Novosphingobium sp. | reverse complement strand
TCAGCCCTCGCTGCCGGACGTATCAGCACCGGCCAGTTCGACGATCCTGAGCCCAAAGCGATTGTTCTCGGCGATAATCTCGCCCCGCGCGATCAGGCGGCCGTTGACCATGACGTCAAGCAGTTCGTCGGTCAGCCGTTCAAGCATGACGACGCTCTCCTCGCCCAAGGACAGCACGTCTTTCAGCTTCATTTCAGTACGGCCAAGTTCGACTGACAGGCGGACGTCCACATCCTTGAGGAGATCGAAACTGCGGGATTGAGCGGTCATGTGCGGGGTTCCTCAGATGTCAGGCAAATGCTTGGGTAATTCGGATGGCAACGCGGTCGTCGCTGTCACCGACGCTGCCGGTGGCGACGGTCCTGCCGCCGATTTTCAGCGGCACATGGCGCGCGACCGATACCGGCAGCACGCTGCCCGGCTGGATCGCGGCGATCACCGCCATGGAAATGCGCATGTCGACGAGCACGGCAGACAGTTCCAGCGGCAGGTCGGCAAAGGGTTGATCGAACGGGCTGGCGGCGAGTTTGATCGCCGCAGCACCGGCGCCGAACAGCCGAGCGAGGTTTGCTTGCTCGACCGCCAAGGTGATCGACCACAGCTTGCGGCCCGGCTCGGCGACTTCCAACCGCAAGGTCGAAAGCGGAGCTGTGGGCGGGAAAGGGGAAAGGCTGGCAAGACTGCCATCGCGGCGGAGCGGCGTGCAGGCGGTGCTGGCTCCGTCACCCATCACATCGCCAAGAGTGGCGGCGATCAGCGTTTCCAGCCGGGTAATCATCAATTCGGCGGACATCGCAAAGCTGGCAGGCAGCGCGCTTGGCAGATCGCCGCGCCCGCCGAACGTGCGGTCAACCAGCGCCAGCACCGCAGCCCCGTCGACCGATACCAGCAACGGCACGTCGTGCGGCCCGACGGCATAAAGCCCGTTCGCGGCCAACACGCCGATCTCACCGCACAGAGCGGCGGCATCGCTTGGCTGCGCGGTTTGCGGATGCAGCGTCGGCGCGTTGCCGGTCACCGTGCCCAGCGCCGGAGCCAGCCGCTTGGCCCACCGCTCGCCCAGCCGGGTAAGCTGAGGCAGCAGTTCGGCGGCAGCAGGGCCGGCTGGCAGCAGCGCAGCGCAGTGCTGTGCGGCGGCGCGCTCGGCAACAAAGGCGCGTTCAGGTTTCATTGTCCGCCTTACTGGACCAGGAACGAGCGGAAATAGACGGCATCGACCCCGCCAAAGCCCTCGGTTTCGGTCAGCACGCGGTTGATCGTGGCGGTCAGCCGCTTTTGCAGGCGGCCCTTGCCGTCAACCGACTGGATGTCTTCTTCCGGCGTATCGGCCAGCACTTCGAGCATGGCCGAGCGGACCGCCAGTTCATGCTTTTTCAGCCACAGCAGCACCCGGCCATCGCGGCGGGTCGAGCAGGCCAGACTGATCTGCACCAGTGCATCGGAATTGCGCAAATTGGAGGTGAAATCCTCGGAAAAGGTGTAATAGCTGGTGCGGTACTGGCTGCCGCCGTCACCATCGACCTCGCCGCCCGCGCCTTCGCCTTCCTTGGCGCCCTCGGCCTTGGGCGCGAAGGGATCTTCCTCGCCCTTGCGGATGAGCTTGGGGTTTTTGTCTTCCTTGACCTCGGCATGAGCAGCGCCGCCGATGACCCCGGAGACGACAAGACCGTAAGCACCGCCACCGCCAACGCCGAGCAGCGCTAGTGGTAAAATCAGCTTTTTGACGGCCCCGCCCTTTTTCGCTGGGGCGGGGTCGTTATCCTTGTCCTTCTTGGCGCTCATCGATCAGGTTCCTTTAATGTCAGGCAAAGATGCCGGCGCGGCCAGGCAGTGGTGCGGCTGGGTTGGATGAAGCATTGGCGGCGGCTGTCTGGCGAACAGATGGACGACCGCCCCGGCCATCGCTGCCGTTCTGTTGCGCGCCGGATTGCGTTTGGCCCTGCGTCTGGTTCTGCGCATCGCCTGCACCGGACTTATGCTCGGCGGGTGTGGCGGCAGTGACGGCGCGCGCGAAGTCGGGATCATTGCTCGCCATCGCGACGGTCAGCCCGGCGGCGGCGTGCGCGAATGTCAGCTGGACCTGCCCGAATTCGGCGTGGGTCAGGCTGGCATGGACCGGATGCGGCATCGCCGCCTCGCGCGCGGCAACCAGTC
>JBDUBN010000512.1:0-2165 GCA_040004085.1 Novosphingobium sp. | reverse complement strand
AACTGGTTGCGCAAGATCACGAACAACCAGGCGCGAAAGTTCGTGCCCGCCGCAAAACTTTCACGCGCGGCCCATGCGCGGGTCATCGCTTCCTGGGCGAGGTCGTCGGCCATATCGCGATTGCCGCATAAACCGCGCGCAAATGCGCGGAGCGCGGGGATGGTCTTGACCAGCATGTCACGGAAGTCAGTATCCGAGAGGCCGATCACATTGCGGGGCATCATGCCGCTGGCCACTATTGTATTCGCTTGCCCGCAGCGATTTTGGCGTCAATCTCATCAAGAATGCTCAGAAAATCGTCTGGAACAGGCTCAGCAGTAACGGAGTCATGCATTGATCGAAGGGCAGCGGAAACGGAATCAAACGGGGCGGCGGCGGCACTGATCATTCTATTATCCTTTGCGGTATCCTTTTTGGCCATTCCGCGTCGCTCCATCCAATGTCTGGGATATAAGTCGCAATTCAGAGTGTTGTTCCGCGCCGGGGAACAAATATCTTCGTCAGGTGTTTTAGATCGTTTGCGGTAAGTTTCGCAACAAGGAGCAGATATGCCACTGAAGTCAGCAATAGCGCCGCAACTCCCTTATCTTCGACGTTATGCACGCGCCTTGACCGGATCGCAATCACTCGGCGACGGTGCCGTGCGCGAGGTGCTTGAGGCGTTGCTCCAAGCCCCCGATGAATTCGACAGGGACCGCCCGGAACGGCTGGAACTGTACCGGGTGTTCCACAGGCTGTGGCAGGGTATGGGTAGTGTCGGAGTCGCCGAAGGGCTTGTTGCCAGGCTTTCGCTGCACGTGCGCGAGGCATTGCTGCTGACCGCCATCGAAGGCTTTTCGGTGGCCGAGGCTGCGGAGATCCTTGGCAGTTCGGTTGCCGACGTCACCGCCCAAATTGTCGCGGCGCGGGCGGCGATAAAGGACGCGCTGCACGCCAGCGTCATGATCATCGAGGACGAGCCGATCATCGCCTTGCATATCCGCTCGATTGTCGAGGAACTGGGCCATAGCGTCGCTGGTGTCGCACGGACGCGCGCCGAGGCTGTTGCGCTGGCCGCGCGGGTCCAGCCCGAACTGGTGCTGGCCGACATCAGCCTTGCAGATGGATCGAGCGGCATCGACGCGGTGAGGGAAATCCTTGAAGTGCTGGATGTTCCGGCAATCTTCATCACCGCTTTCCCTGAGCGTCTGCTTACCGGTGAGGGCTATGAACCCACCTACCTGATCACCAAGCCGTTCGAGCCGGAAACGGTCATGGCGGCGATTGGGCAGGCCGTGATGATCCACCGTGAAACGCACGGAGCCCGGACCCCTGCCGATCACGTCAAGAGCGAAATCGCGCCCAACCCGCGCAAGCACTATGACAGCCCCGAACAGCTTCTGGCCGATCCCGATCTGACCGATGAGGAAAAGCAATCGCAGCTCGTCGATTGGAAATATGAGATGGACCGCCGACTGGAGTCCGAGTCTGAGGGAATGAGCGCGCAGGACGCGATCAGTGCCCGCAAGGAGGGACGACTGGCCGACGAAGCCAGCCAGACCCAATCAGCGGTGACCGAGATCGCCGACAAGAATTCTGCGGCATGAGGGCTTGATGGTAATTTTTGTTACCTCTCTCGGGAACAAACCATCCGACCGGCGGTTTTAGATTTGTATACCCAAACCGACGCACCCTCCCGCGTCGGCGCGCCCCGGCAAACCCCACCCCACCAATGGCCGGGGCGCAAAATTTTCCTGAACCTTCGAACATCTGCATTTGCTGGAACTTCAGCAGGGTCGCGACTGGGCTCCACTTCTGGCTCCAGTTCAAGCAGCGCAAGCCCCGCCCGGCGATTAGAGCCAGATGACGTTAGATTGCACCGCCGAGAAGCTTCCTGACGCAACCGCTAGCGGTGGGCCAAATTTGGTCCGCCGCTAGCGTTGTACCAAGGTGCAGTGATCCTGACCTATGAGGACGGCATTCTGGCGGTTCTCGGCAAGGAGCGTCCGAAGTGGTGATGTGGTTCATCGTCACGCCAATCTGAACCGGGAGGCGCGACGCTGTCCGAGGGCCGCCTGAATGCCGCCCGCAGGGTTGTCATACCAATGTGCATTGATTAGAACCCATGAGGCCATTGGCGCAGTCCGAGGGACATGATGCGCCATGGTTGGTCTGCGAGTTTGTTC
>JBDUBN010000118.1:0-7196 GCA_040004085.1 Novosphingobium sp. | reverse complement strand
GGCTGTTTGTGGTCGAGGCGGTGTCGGTGATCATTCAGGTCGCCGTGTTCAAGCGCACCGGCAAGCGCGTGTTCCGCATGGCGCCAATTCACCACCACTTTGAACAGCTTGGCTGGAAAGAATCGACCGTCGTGATCCGCTTCTGGATCGTGTCGATCATTCTGGCCCTGCTCGGTCTGGCAACGCTGAAGGTCCGATGATCACTTCGCCGCTCTTTGCTGGCAAACGCTATGCCGTGCTTGGCCTTGCAAGGTCAGGCCTTTCGGCGGTGCGCACGTTGGTAAAAAGCGGCGCGTCGGTCATGGCGTGGGACAGCCGCGAGGAGCCACGGTCGCAACTAGCTGCGGAACTGGGCCTGCGTGTGGAGCTGGCCGATCCGTTGAGCGCCGATCTGACTGGTTTTGCCGGGATCGTCGTCTCGCCCGGCGTGCCGATCAATCGCCACCCGATTGCCGAACAGGCGCAGCGTTATGGCGTGCCGCTGATCGGTGACATCGAACTGTTTGCGCTCGCCCGGCCAGAGCTTCCGGCGCACCGGGTGGTCGGGATTACCGGCACCAATGGCAAGTCCACCACCACCGCGCTGATCCATCACTTGCTGAAAAACGCGGCCATTCCGGTGCGCATGGGCGGTAACATCGGCTTGCCGGTGCTGGGGACTGAGCCGCTGCCCGCTGGCGGTGTTTATGTGCTGGAACTGTCGAGCTATCAGATCGATCTCACGTTCAATCTGGCCTGTGAAGTCGCCGTGCTGCTCAACATTACGCCTGACCATCTGGATCGCTACCCCGGATTTCCCGAATACGCCGCCTCAAAAGGCCGCTTCATGGCGATGCAGCAGCCGGGGCAAGTGGCGATCTTTGGCGTCGGCGATGCGGAAACACTGGTCATCGCCGCCAACGAGGAATTGCGCCACTCGCCTGGGACGGTGCACCGCGTGACGGGAGCGGGACTGGCCGAATTGCAGCGTGACTGGCCTTCGCTGCAAGGACCGCACAATCTGCAAAACGCCGCCGCCGCGATTGCCGTGGTCGAGGCATTGGGAGTGACCGAGGCACAGTGGCGGCCAGCGATGCCGGTGTTCAAGGGCCTGCCGCACCGCATGGAGCGCGTGGCCGAAGCGAACGGCGTGTTGTTCATCAATGACAGCAAGGCGACCAATCCGGCCTCTGCCGCCCCGGCGCTCGCGGCGTTTCCGCCCCGGCCAGACCGCCGCGTACATTGGATTCTGGGCGGGCTGCCAAAAGGCGGCAATCTCGACGAATGCATGCCATTCGTCGGCAATGTCGCGGCGGCCTATATCATCGGCGATGCCGGACCGATGTTTTCCGAATTGCTCGCGCCCTATGTGCCGGTCCGCCGCAGCGAGATGCTGTGCGAGGCTATCCGTCAGGCAATCACTGCGGCCAAGCCCGGCGACGTCGTGCTGTTATCGCCTGCCTGCGCCAGCTTTGACCAGTTCCGCGATTACGAGGCGCGCGGCGATACATTTCGCCAGCTTGTAGATGCGCTCCTCGCCGGGGAGGGTTGCTGATGGCAAGTCAGCCACCTTTCGTCCCGCGCGCCGGTCTTGCCCCAAGCGCCGCCCGGCAGCGCCGCAATAAGAGCCACGAATTCGCCGTGTGGTGGCGCGAGATTGACCGCGTGCTCCTGTTTCTGGTGCTGTCGCTGATGGCGATCGGCACGGCGGCGGTGGCAGCGGCTTCCCCGGCCAGTGCGCGCCGTCTGTCGACCTCGAATGTGCGGCTGGACGACCTGCATTTCTTCGTCCTGCACTTACGCTGGCAAATGATTGGCCTGGCGGTGATGTTCGGCGCCTCTGCCCTGCCGAAAGACCTGACCCGGCGGCTGGGCGTTTTGCTGGGCTTTGCGATGATCATTGCGCTGGCGTTGGTGCCACTGGTCGGCAGCGAAGTGAACGGCGCGCGGCGCTGGCTAAACGTGGGCATTTCGCTCCAGCCGTCGGAGTTTCTCAAGCCCGCATTTGCTATTGGCCTCGCGTGGATCCTGTCATGGAAGGTCCGCGATCCAGCGATGCCGGTGATCCCCATCGCCACCGGCGTCATGGGTTTGGTTGCGGCGCTGCTGATGGCGCAACCGGATTTTGGCTCGACGGTCTTGTTTGCCGGGGTGTGGTTTGTGCTGGTGCTGTTGTCCGGCATCGAAGTGCGGCGCATCGCGATCATGGGCGGCGCGGGCGTAGTCGCGCTGATTGCCACGTACTTCCTGTACGATAACGCCCGCCACCGCATCGACAGTTTTCTCGGCGGCGGTACGGCTTATGATCAGGTCGATCTTGGCGCCAAGACCATCATCGCCGGCGGCTGGACTGGCAGCGGACTGTGGCTCGGCACCCGCAAACTGGCACTGCCAGAGGCGCATACCGACTACATTTTCTCGGTGATCGGCGAGGAATTCGGCCTGCTGGTCTGCATGGTCCTCGTCGCGCTATACGTGGCGATTGTTGCGCGGGTGCTGCTGCGCCTGATCGAGGAGGAAGACCTGTTTACCGTATTGGCCGCAACTGGCCTTATCGCGCAGCTTGGCGGGCAGGCGTTCATCAACATCCTCGTCAACCTGCAACTGTTCCCGTCCAAGGGCATGACCCTGCCGCTGGTCAGCTATGGCGGTTCGTCCACAGTGGCGCTGTGCCTCGGTGTAGGCTTCCTGCTCGCGATTACGCGCCGCAATCCGTATCTGAAGCGTGAGAAGTTCAGCCTGAAACAGGCGGGGGCAGTCCAGTGAGTCTCGGTCAACCAATCGGCGGAGTGTGCCGCCATTATGTTCTCGCTGCCGGGGGCACGGGCGGTCACCTGATCCCGGCCTTCGCACTGGCGAGCGAATTGGAGCGGCGCGGGCATCATGTTGCGCTGATCACCGACGCGCGCGGCAGCATGATCCCCGGCAAGCCCGCCGCACTAACCGCGCACATCCTGCCTGCCGGTCGCCTGCAGGGCTGGAACCCGCTCGGCTGGATCAAGGGCATCCGGGCCATTCTTGAAGGCCGCCGCATGGCGCTGCGGCTGTTTGAAAGCTTTCAGCCCTCCGCCGTGATCGGCTTTGGCGGTTATCCGGCACTGCCCGCCTTGCTGGCGGCGCGGACGGCGCAAATACCTTCGCTGATCCATGAACAGAACGCGGTGCTGGGGCGGGTGAACCGCTTTCTCGCGGCCCGCGTCAACGCCATCGCGACTGCCTACCGCCAGGTTGATCGCCTGCCTGAAAAGCTTGAAGACAAAGTCCACCTTATCGGCAATCCGGTACGCAGCGAAGTGCTGGAATTGCGCAGCGAACCCTATCCGCCGTTCACCGAAGACGGCCTGCTGCGCGTGCTGATAACCGGCGGCAGCCAAGGCGCGCGGGTGCTGTCTGAAGTCGTGCCGGACGGTCTGGCGATGCTGCAACCAGCGCTGCGTTCACGCCTGCAAGTCACTCAGCAATGCCGCCCCGAAGATATCGACGCAGTGCGCGCGCGTTATGCCGGGCATGATATTCCGGCCGAACTGGCCACCTATTTTGAGGATATGGCGACGCGGCTGGCCGACGCACACCTGTTCATCGGTCGCTCTGGCGCATCGACGATTGCCGAACTGACGGCAGTAGGCCGCCCGGCGATCCTGATCCCGCTGCCGATTGCAACCGACGATCATCAGGCCGCCAACACCCGCGAAATGGTGGAGGCGGGCGGCGCTCGGGCGATCCGGCAGGAAAGCTTTACCGCCGTCGAACTCGCCAAGCAGATACAGGCCATGGCGCAGCACCCCGGTAGTCTGGCCAACGCGGCCCATGCGGCATGGAACTGCGGCTATCCCAACGCCGCGCGCGATCTCGCCGATCTGGTCGAAAGCTTTGGCGCAGAGCCGCTGATGGACGTGATCCGCGTCACCAGCGGCGAGGCAGCGGTGCAAAATGCGCAAGGCGCTTTGGCGACGATGGAGCGCAGCGCATGAAGGGCGTCGGCACAGACATCGGCACCATCCATTTCGTCGGCATCGGCGGTATTGGCATGTCGGGTATTGCCGAAGTGATGCACAATCTGGGCTATGCCGTGCAGGGCAGCGACATCGCGGAAGGCTATGTCGTCGAAGGCCTGCGCAGCCGGGGCATCAAGGTGATGATCGGCCACAAGGCGGAAAACCTTGGCGATGCTGCCGTGGTCGTCACCTCAACCGCCGTCAAGCGCGACAATCCCGAAGTGGCGTTGGCGCTGGAAACGCGCGTGCCGGTTGTGCGCCGCGCCGAAATGCTGGCCGAACTGATGCGGCTAAAGAATACTGTTGCCGTGGCTGGAACTCATGGCAAGACCACGACGACTTCGATGGTCGCCGCGCTGCTCGATGCGGGCGGGGTTGACCCCACAGTGATAAACGGCGGCATCATTAACTCCTACGGATCGAACGCGCGGCTGGGCGCGAGCGACTGGATGGTCGTCGAAGCCGACGAGAGCGACGGCAGCTTCCTGCGGCTGGACGGCACGATTGCCGTGGTCACCAACATCGATCCCGAACACCTTGATCACTATGGCAGCTTTGATGCGGTCAAGCAGGCGTTTGTCGAATTCATTGAAAACGTGCCGTTTTATGGCGCGGCGGTGCTATGCATCGATCACCCTGAAGTGCAGGCGGTAATCCCCAAAGTGCGCGACCGCCGGGTGATCACTTACGGCTTTTCCGCCCAAGCCGATGTGCGCGGAGAGAGCGTTACCCCGGTTCCCGGCGGCAATCGCTTTACCGTGGTGCTGCGCCAACGCGACGGCACTTCGCGGCGGATCGAAAATATCGAACTGCCGATGCCGGGTCGTCACAATGTCCAGAATGCGCTCGCGGCGGTTGCCGTGGCGGTGGAGATGGGCTGCGGCGATAGTGTAATCCAGACCGGCTTTGCCAAGTTCACCGGGGTTAAGCGCCGCTTTACCAAAGTGGGTGAGGTGGCCATTGGCTCTGGGGCGGCGACGGTGATCGACGATTACGGCCACCACCCGGTCGAAATCCGCGCAGTTCTCGCCGCCGCGCGTGAAGGCGTGACCGGGCGGGTGATCGCCGTTGTCCAGCCGCACCGCTTCACCCGGCTGCGCGATCACATGGAAGACTTTCAGGCTGCGTTCAACGACGCCGACGTGGTCTATGCAGCCCCGGTTTATGCAGCGGGCGAGCAGCCGATTGACGGCATTTCGTCCGATGAAATGGTCGCCGGCATGAAGGCGCGCGGCCACCGCAGCGCGCAAGTTATCGCCGGGCCTGACGCCTTGGCCGATGCACTGGCGGCGACGATCCAGCCGGGCGACATGATCGTCTGCCTTGGCGCGGGCGACATTACCAAGTGGGCTGCGGGGCTGGCCGATGCGATTGCTGGGCGGAGGGCGGAATGATGGCGCTCGATCTGCCGCGCGTTGCTGGCAAACTCACCGCCAATGCCCCGCTGGCCCCGCTGGTGTGGTTCAAGTCCGGCGGCGCGGCGGAGTGGTTGTTCGAGCCCAAGGATCTGGCCGATCTACAGGCGTTCCTGCGCGATCTTGATCCGCAAACACCGGTCATGGCGCTCGGCCTCGGTTCCAACCTGATCGTGCGCGATGGCGGCGTCGCGGGCGTGGTTGTGCGACTGGGCAAGGCATTTGCCAAGGTCGAACGGGTGGATCAAGTCACGCTCGATTGCGGCGGTGGCGCGTCGGGCATCCTCGTCTCTTCCACCGCGCGCGACAGCGCCATCGCGGGGCTGGAGTTCCTCCGTTCGATCCCCGGCACCGTCGGCGGCTTCGTGCGGATGAACGGCGGCGCCTATGGCAGCGAGGTCAAGGACGTGCTGATCGACTGCGATGTGGTGCTGCGCTCCGGCGACCTGGTGACGCTGGCGGGGGCCGATTTGCATTACACCTATCGCCATTCCGAACTGCCGGAAGGCGCGATAGTCGTGGGTGCGAGGTTTCGCGGTCGTCCCGGCGTTTCGAGCGACATTCAGGCCGAAATGGACCGCATCTCCGCCAGCCGCGAGGCCAGTCAGCCGCTGCGCTCCAAAACCGGCGGGTCGACATTCAAGAACCCTGACGGCCATAAGGCCTGGGAACTGGTCGACAAGGCTGGCTGCCGCGGGCTGACGCTTGGCGGAGCGCAAGTGAGCGAGAAGCACACCAACTTCCTGATCAACATTGGCGATGCGACCAGCACCGCGATCGAGGCGCTGGGCGATGAAGTGCGGCGGCGGGTGAAGGCCGATTCAGGCGTGGAACTGGAGTGGGAAATTCAGCGGGTGGGTAAAAAGTGAATAGCGTGCTCAAAATCCTCCCCGGCACGGGGAGGTGGCTGTCCGCAGGACAGACGGAGGGGGCCCACCTCTCCGCAGACGCTGCGCTTTGGGTGATGTGGGACCCCTCCGCCCCTTCGGGGCACCTCCCCGTGCCGGGGAGGATTTAAGATGACCATCCCCAAACTCCACGTCGCGGTCCTGATGGGCGGCTGGTCCAGCGAACGCCCAGTCAGCCTGATGTCCGGCGAGGGCGTCGCCAAGGCGCTTGAGGCGCGCGGGCATACCGTTACGCGGATCGACATGGACCGCGATGTCGCCTTGCGACTGACCGAGGCCAGGCCCGATGTCGTGTTCAACGCGCTGCACGGCACGCCCGGTGAAGACGGCACGGTGCAGGGCATGATGGACCTGATGGGGCTGACGTATACTCATTCCGGCCTCGCCAGTTCGGTGATTGCCATCGACAAGGAACTGACCAAGCAGACGCTGGTGCCGCACGGGATTCCGATGCCGGGCGGCCGCATTGTCGAGACTGCGGAACTGTACCTCCGCGATCCGCTGGCGCGGCCCTATGTGCTGAAGCCGGTCAACGAAGGCTCGTCCGTGGGTGTGGCAATTGTCACGGCGGAGGGCAATTACGGGAACCCGATCAGCCCGGACGCCAAGGGACCGTGGCAGGAATTCGCCAGCCTGCTCGCCGAGCCATTCATTCGCGGGCTGGAATTGACCACGGCGGTGATCGGCGACCGTGCGCTGATGGTCACCGAGCTCAAGCCCAAGTCAGGCTTCTATGACTTCGATGCCAAATATACCGAAGGCATGACCGATCACATTTGCCCGGCGCAGATACCTGACGAAATCACGCAGGCCTGCAAGGATATCGCCCTGCGCGCGCACCGATTGCTGGGCTGCAAGGGCACCAGCCGGTCAGACTTCCGTTGGGACGACAGCCAAGG
>JBDUBN010000511.1:0-2166 GCA_040004085.1 Novosphingobium sp. | reverse complement strand
TATTCGCGCTATTCGCTGCCGCTCAGCGTGCCGCTGATCCCCGGCCGCATTTTTGGCAGCGAGCCAGAACGCGGCGACATCGCCATTTTCAAAGCCCCGCCGCTCAACGACATCGATTATATCAAGCGCGTCATTGGCCTGCCGGGCGACCAGATCCAGATGATCGGCGGCGTCCTGCACATCAACGGCGTGGCCGTGCCGAAAGTACGCATTGCCGACGCCGAGATCGCAGTAACCGCTAATACGCAGTGCTATCAGCCGGTGTTCGAGGTGACCCGCGCGAACGGCAGCCGCGTCTGCCGCTATCCGCAGTTCCGCGAGACGCTGCCGGGCGGTAAAAGCTATAGCGTGCTCGATCTGGCGACCATGCCGCAGGACGATACTCCGGTTTTCGTCGTGCCCGCCAACCACCTGTTCATGATGGGCGACAACCGCGACAATTCGATGGACAGCCGCTTTGACGCGGTTCCCGGCGGCGGCATCAGCTTTGTCCCGCAGGAGAATCTGGTCGGCCGCGCGCGGGTGATGATGTTCTCCACCGATGGCTCGGCTGAATGGATCAAGCCGTGGACCTGGTTCACTGCCGCGCGCTGGAACCGTATCGGACATACGTTTTGAGTAGTGCGAAGTTAACCCCCGAAACCCGCGCGTTTCTCACCGAATTGGTCGGTGGGGATCTAGGGGATGAGGCATTGTGGCTTGAGGCGCTGACCCACGGCAGCACTGGCGAAACGCGCCATTACCAACGGCTTGAGTTTCTGGGCGATCGGGTGCTCGGCCTTGCCATTGCCGAATGGCTTTTTGAACTGGGCACAGGCGACGAAGGGCGGCTCTCTCAGCGACTAAACGCGCTGGTAAGTGGCGGCACCAACGCCCGCGTCGCTCGCCAAATTGGCCTTGGCGCGCATATGCGGCTGGGCAAGCAGGCACGCGACGATGGCGGCATCGACAGTGACAACATCCTTGGCGACGTGATGGAGGCGCTGTTGGGCGCCAGCTTCGTCACATTCGGCTTCATCGCCACCCGCGATCTGGTGCGGCGATTGTGGGCGGAAGGTGTTTCAGGCAAGGTCGGACAGGCCAAGCATCCCAAGTCCGCACTTCAGGAATGGGCAGCGGGCAACCGGCGCAAGATGCCCGAATACCGCATCACCGAACGCTCTGGTCCGGACCATGCGGCGAAATTTACCGTAACGGTCGCCATCAACGGCGTCGGCGAAGCGGAAGCGACAGGATCGAGCAAGCAGGAAGCGGAAACGCTGGCGGCAGAAGCATTTATCAGGAGGTTTGGTTGATCCTTCGACAGGCTCAGGATGAGCGGGAGTTGGTATGGTGCCAATTACAAAATCCGCTCATCCTGAGCTTGTCGAAGGACGCACGCCACGCCTGCCCCACAGGAAATACACAAAATGGTTGATACAAAAACTGATCGCTGCGGCCTTGTCGCGGTGCTCGGCGCGCCCAACGCGGGCAAGTCCACACTGGTCAATTCGCTGGTCGGCCAAAAGGTCGCCATCGTTTCGGCCAAGGCGCAGACCACCCGCGCACGGCTGATGGGCATAGCGCTGGAGGAAACCGAAGCGTTCAAGGCGCAGATCATCCTCGCCGACACCCCCGGCATCTTTGCCCCGCGGCGTCGGCTGGACCGGGCGATGGTCAGCGCCGCGTGGGACGGCGCTCAGGAAGCCGACGCGATCCTGCTGGTGGTGGATAGCCGCAAGAAACGCCGCGATTATCTGGAACCGATCCTAGAATCGCTGAACCACCGGCCTGAGCGCAAGATTCTGGTGCTCAACAAAGTCGATGAAACGGCCAAGGAACCGCTGCTGATCGCGGCCGAGGAATTGACCGCAGCTGCCGGGTTTGATGAGGTGTTCTTTGTCTCCGCGCTGACCGGCGACGGCGTGCCGCACCTGAAACGCCGCCTGGCCGAACTCATGCCCGAGAGCGAATGGCACTACCCTGAGGATCAGGTGTCGGACGCCAGTGAACGCCTGCTCGCCTGCGAAATCACCCGCGAGCAGCTGTATCGCCAGCTCCACGACGAGCTGCCCTATGACAGCGCCGTGCGGCCCGAGAGCTATACCCCGCGCAAGGATGGCTCGGTCGAAATCCACCAGCAGATCGTCATCGCCCGCGACAGCCAAAAGGGCATCGTGCTGGGCA
>JBDUBN010000510.1:0-2167 GCA_040004085.1 Novosphingobium sp. | reverse complement strand
GACTTGTCGACCAGCTGGTTCGCGCCGATCCAAGGCATCATCGCACGCAGCTGGGCGCCGGTCTTTTCGATCGGATGCGCTTCGGCGGCCTTGCGGGCGGCCTTCAGTTCGGGCTGACCGGCGCGGTTGTCGAGGACGAAGTTCTTCACGAATCGGCCCGAGGTGATGTCGGCCAGAACGCGCTTCATTTCGGCCTTGGTTTCTGCCGTGATGATGCGTGGGCCGGTGGTGATGTCACCATATTCGGCGGTGTTGCTGATCGAATAGCGCATGTTGGCGATGCCGCCTTCATAGAGCAGATCGACGATCAGCTTGGTTTCGTGCAGGCACTCAAAATAGGCCATTTCCGGCGCGTATCCGGCTTCAACCAAGGTTTCAAAACCGGCCTGGATCAGGTGAGTGATGCCGCCGCACAGCACGGCCTGCTCGCCGAACAGATCGGTTTCGCACTCTTCCTTGAAGTTGGTTTCGATGATGCCCGAACGGCCGCCGCCAACGCCCGAAGCATAGGCAAGGCCGACGTCATGTGCGTTGCCGGTCGCGTCCTGATGAACGGCGATCAGGCAGGGAACGCCGCCGCCGCGCTGGTATTCGCTGCGCACGGTGTGGCCGGGGCCTTTAGGGGCGATCATGATCACGTCGACGTCAGCGCGCGGTTCGATCAGGCCGAAGTGGACGTTGAGGCCGTGTGCAAAAGCCAGCGCCGCGCCGGGCTTCATGTTGGCGTGAACGTCTTCGGCATAGATTGCGGCCTGATGCTCGTCGGGAGCAAGGATCATCAGCACGTCTGCCCAAGCGGCCGCTTCGGCGTTGGTCATGACCTTGAAACCGGCGCCTTCAGCCTTCTTGGCAGTGGCCGAACCGGCGCGCAGTGCGATGGCCACTTCCTTGACGCCCGAATCGCGCAAGTTTTGCGCGTGAGCGTGGCCCTGGCTGCCATAGCCGATGATGGCGATCTTCTTGCCGGTGATCAGATTGATGTCGCAATCGGCGTCGTAATAAACTTTCACGTCTCAAATCCCTCGATAAAAATTCGTCATCCAAAGCGCCCGCTGAAATTGGGCCTGTTTGGAGTTGGATCCCCGCCTACGCGGGGATGACGAGCGTTGGTAGAAAAAAATTAAGCCCCCTCGGCCCCTCGCGTCATTCCCACAACCCCGGTGCGGCCCACTTCGACCAGGCCCAGTTCGCGCATCAGCGCAACGAAGCTGTCGATCTTGTCGGGCGTTCCGGTCAGTTCGAAAATGAAGCTGGCGGTGGTGGTGTCGACAACTTTGGCGCGGAAAACGTCAGCCAGACGCAGGGCTTCGACCCGGTGCTCGCCTTTGCCGGCAACCTTGATCAGCGCCAGCTCGCGTTCAACATAGGGTCCGACTTCGGTAAGGTCGGTTACCTTGTGCACCGGCACCAGCCGTTCCAGTTGCGCGCGGATCTGGTCGATCACTTCGGGCGGGCCATGCGTGACGATGGTGATGCGGCTGACCTGATGGTTCTCCGAAATGTCGGCCACGGTCAGGCTGTCAATATTATAGCCGCGCGCGGTGAACAGCCCGGCGATCTTGGCCAGAATGCCAGCCTCGTTATCGACCGTGACGGTGAGAACGTGGCGCTCTTCGGTTTGGTGTTGAATTTTCATCATCATTCTCCCCCCTCCCCTTCAGGGGAGGGGTTGGGGGTGGGGCTTATCGTACATGCGGAGCGCGGCGTATCAAGGATAGGCCCCACCCCAACCCCTCCCCTGAAGAGGAGGGGCTTTAGAATTGAAAGGCTCATCGTCCCCATCAAACCAGCGCCTTGGCTTCGTCGTCCATCGTCCCGGCAACGACATCGCCCTGCAGCACCATGTCGGTGTGCGCGTTGCCTGACGGGATCATCGGAAAGCAGTTGGCCAGTTTCGACACGCGGCAATCCACCATGACCGGACCGGGATGATCGATCATCGCCTGAATGCCCGCGTCCAGTTCGTCCTCGGTGTGGATGCGGATGCCCTTCCAGCCGTAAGCCTCGGCCAGCGCGACGAAATCGGGCAGGCTGTCGGAATACGAGTTCGAATAGCGGCTTTCATAAGTCAGTTCCTGCCACTGGCGGACCATGCCCATGTATTCGTTGTTCAGGATGAACACCTTGACCGGCAGGCGGTACTGGCTGGCGGTGCCCAGTTCCTGAA
>JBDUBN010000117.1:0-7203 GCA_040004085.1 Novosphingobium sp. | reverse complement strand
TGAAATTCCACGCGCGCTGCATGTGGCGGATCAGCGAATGCGCCTTGTACTGCGTTGCCACGCCGATACGGCGGATGCCTGAGTTGATCGCATTCGACAGCGCGAAGTCGATGATCCGCGACATGCCGCCGAAATAGACCGCCGGTTTGGCGCGGTTGTCGGTCAGCTCATTCAGCCTGCTGCCGCGTCCGCCCGCCAGTACATAAGCCATGGCATCGCGCGCCAGTGGCTGCCCCGAAGTATCACGCATCGCTCACCCTCCTGTTTTTATCCTTGATATTCAAGCATTATCGTCGCCAGTGGCGGCAGGACCACATGCGCCCCGCCGGCCCCCGCCGTGACCACCCCCAGATTGCCCTTGCCGCTGCCGCCATAGATTGCTGCATCGCTGTTCAGCACCTCGCGCCATTCCCCGGCATGCGGCAACGGCACGTGGTAGTGATCGTGGAACGCGGGGGTCATGTTGCAGATCACTGCGACTGGCTTCGCCCCCGGAGCCTTGCGCAGCCATGCGAAGACGGCGTTTTCCGCATCGTCAACGATGAGCCATTCGAACCCTTCCGGCTCGCAATCGCGGGCGTGGAGGGCGGGCGTCTGGCGATAGAGGTGGTTGAGATCGCCGACCAGCGCCTTGATCCCGGCATGTTCGGCCACGTCGAGGAGATACCAGTCGAGCGCGCGCTCTTCGCTCCACTCGCGGCCTTGCGCAAACTCCTGCCCCATGAACAGCAGCTTCTTGCCGGGATAGCCCCACATCAGCCCGTAATAGGCGCGCAAGTTGGCGAATTTCTGCCAGGCATCGCCGCTCATCTTGCCGAGCAGACTGCCCTTGCCGTGCACGACCTCGTCATGGCTGAGCGGCAGGACGAAGTTTTCCGACCACGCATAAGTCAGGCCGAAGGTGATCTCACTGTGGTGAAAACGCCGGTGGATCGGATCGCGCGCCATGTATTGAAGGGTGTCATGCATGAAACCCATGTTCCACTTGAACCCGAAGCCTAATCCGCCCTCGTGAACCGGCTGTGAGACGCCGGGCCAGGCGGTCGATTCCTCGGCAATCGTCAGCACGCCGGGGTGGCTGCCGTAGACCGCCTTGTTCATCGCTCGCAGGAATTCGACCGCCTCCCAATTCTCGCGCCCGCCCGCTTCGTTGGGAATCCATTCCCCGGCCTTGCGGCTGTAATCGCGGTAGAGCATTGAGGCGACGGCATCGACGCGCAAGCCGTCGACGTGGTAATGTTCGGCCCAGAACAGGGCATTGTTGACCAGAAAACTGGCCACCTCACGCCGCCCGAAGTTGTAGATCGCGGTGTTCCAGTCGGGGTGAAAGCCGAGGCGCGGGTCTTCGTGTTCATACAGCGCGGTGCCATCGAAATGGGCGAGGCCGTGTTCGTCAGTTGGAAAGTGCGCGGGCACCCAGTCGATCAGCACCCCGATCCCGGCCCGGTGCGCGCCATCGACGAAACGCGCGAAGCCATCAGCCGAGCCGAACCGGGCGGATGGCGCATAGAGTCCGGTCGTTTGGTAACCCCAGCTTGGGTCATAGGGATGTTCGGAAATAGGCAGGAACTCGATGTGGGTAAAGCCCATTTCCGCCGCATAGGGGATCAGCGTTTCGGCCATCGCATCCCAGGTCTGGAACCAGCCATTGTCGTCGCGCTGCCACGATCCGGGGTGGACTTCATAGATCGACATCGGCTGACGGCGCGCGTCGACCTTGGCCCAATGCGCCCGGTGTTCTGCGTCGCCCCAATCGGGCTTGACCGGATGGGCGGTGACGGAGGCGGTCTGCGGGCGCAGTTCGGAGGCGAAAGCGAAGGGGTCGGCTTTCAGCGGCATGACGCTGCCATCCGCTGCCGTGATGCGGTATTTATATGCCCGGCCCGCGCCGATGTCGGGGATGAACAGTTCCCACACGCCGATGTCGGCCCGCTTGCGCATGGCGTGGCGGCGGTGGTCCCAGTCGTTGAAATCGCCCACCAGGGCCACGTGCGAGGCATTGGGCGCCCAGACGGCGAAGTGTACGCCGCTCGCGCCTTCATGGTCGATCAAATGCGCGCCCAGCTTGTCGAACAGCCGCAGGTGCGTGCCTTCGTTAATGAGGAAATCGTCCATCGGACCCAGCACCGGGCCGAAGCTGTAAGCGTCGGTCAGCCACCAGTCATGCGCCCCTGCCTTGCAGTGATACTTCACCGGCTGGCGCGGGCCTTTGACTTTGCCCTCAAATAGCCCGCGACCATCGACCCGCTTCAATTTGCCCAGCGGCTTGCCCGCCAGACTGAACGCCTCCGCCACTTCCGCCCCCGGCAGGATCGCCCGGGCAAACGCCCCGTCCGGCCCTTCGTGAATGCCGAGAAGGGAGAAGGGATCGGCATGGATGCCGTCCAGCAGTGCAGAAATAGCCTCTCCCGATGGTTTCATACCAATCGTCTCATCAAATAACTCGTCATTGCTTCGCTGCGCTCGCAATGACGAAGGAAAAGGGGGGGACGATGTTGGCCGAAGTTGGTTTCACTAAACTCCCCAGATGTCCTTGGCATATTCCGAAATGGTGCGGTCGGACGAGAACCAGCCCATGTTGGCGATGTTGTGGATGGCACTTTTGCGCCACGCGGCCTGATCTTCCCAGCGCCGGTCGACGACGCGCTGCGCGGCGGCGTAGCTGTCAAAATCGGCGGCGCAGAGGAACCAGTCGCTGTCGTACAGCCCATTCATCAGCCCGGTGTAGCGGTGCGGATCGTCGGGTGAGAACACGCCCGAAGCGATCGCCTCGACCGCCTGATGCAGTTCGCGGCTGCCCTCGATCACCTCGCGCGGGTTATAGCCATTGGCGCGGGTGCCCTCGACTTCTTGCGCGGTCATGCCGAAGATCACGATATTGTCATCGCCGACGCGGTCCTTGATCTCGATGTTCGCGCCGTCAAGCGTGCCGATGGTCAGCGCACCGTTGAACGCGAACTTCATGTTGCCGGTGCCGCTGGCCTCCATGCCCGCCGTCGAGATCTGCTCGGACAAGTCAGCCGCCGGGATGATTCGTTCGGCGAGCGTGACGTTGTAATTCGGCACGAACACGACCTTGAGCAGACCGCCTACGGATGGGTCAGCGTTGATCCGGCGGGCGATGTCGTTGGCCAGTTTGATGATCAATTTGGCGTTGTGATAGGTCGGCGCGGCCTTGCCGGCGAAGATCTTGACGCGCGGCACCCAGTCCCGCTCGGGATGGCTGCGGATCTGGTCGTAGAGCGCCACGGTTTCGAGCAGATTGAGCAGTTGCCGTTTGTATTCGTGAATGCGTTTGATCTGCACATCGAACAGCGCATCGGGATCAATCCGCACACCGGTCAGTTCTTTCAGATGCTTGGCCAGCGCGACCTTGTTGGCGCGCTTGACCTCCGCCACCCGCTCGCCCAGCCCGGCGTCACCCGCCATGGCGTTTAGCTCAGCCAGCAGGCACGCATCGTCCAGGAAGCCATCGCCAATGGCATCGCGGAGCAGCGCGGTCAGGCCCGGGTTGCACTGTTGCAGCCAGCGGCGCGGCGTGACGCCATTGGTCTTGTTGTTGATCTTGCCGGGATAAAGCTTGTGCAGATCTGAAAACACCGTGGTTTTCATCAATTCGGTATGCAGCGCCGCCACGCCGTTGACGCTGTGCGCCCCGGCAAAGGCGAGGTTGGCCATGCGCACGCGCCGATCGCCGCCCTCGTCAATCAGCGAGATCGCGGCGACGGCGGCATCGTCCATCTTGGCGACCTTGCGCGCTTCGCGCAGAACGCGGCTGTTGATGGCATAGATGATCTGCATGTGGCGCGGCAGCAGGCGCTCAAACAGCGGCAAGGGCCACGATTCCAGCGCTTCTGGCAACAAGGTATGGTTGGTATAGCCGACGGTGCGCCGGGTAATGTCCCACGCCTCGCTAAATTCCAGCCCGTGCTGATCGACCATCAGCCGCATGATTTCCGCCACCGCGACCGCCGGGTGGGTGTCATTCAACTGAATCGCCGCCTTGTCCGGCAGGGTGCGGATATCGCCGTGGTATTGAACGTGGCGGCGCATGATGTCCTGGATGGATGCGCTGGAGAAAAAGTACTCCTGCCGCAGCCGCAATTCCTGACCCGCCGGGGTCGAGTCCGCCGGATAGAGCACCCGCACCAGACTGTCGGCGCGCACCTGATCGGCCAGCGCGCCCATGTGATCGCCCGCGTTGAAGGCATCGAGCCGGATCGGATCGAGCGCCGATGCGGTCCACAGCCGCAGCGTGTTGACCCGCTTGCCGCGCCAACCGACCACCGGCGTATCCACCGCCGTCGCCTCAACCTGTTCAGCCGGATTCCATGCGACCCCATCGGCGGTTTCCACCACTTCGCCGCCAAAGCCGACGCGGTACGCGCTCTCCCGGCGCTCAAATTCCCACGGATTGCCATGCGCCAGCCAGGTTTCGGGCAGTTCGACTTGCCAGCCGTCATCAATGCGCTGGCGGAACATGCCGTTCACATAGCGGATACCATAGCCGTAAGCCGGAATATCCAGACTGGCGAGGCTTTCCATGAAGCACGCCGCCAGCCGTCCGAGCCCGCCGTTGCCCAACGCAGCGTCGGATTCCAGTTCTTCCAGATCGGCCAGATCCAGCCCGTGATCACGCAGCGCCTGCTCCATCTGGCGAGTCATGCCCATGTTCGACAGGGCATCGCGCAGCAGGCGGCCGATCAGGAATTCAAGGCTGAGGTAATAGACGCGCTTGCCGCCCTCGTCATAAGTCCGCCG
Source organism: Novosphingobium sp. (assembly GCA_040004085.1). Classification (GTDB taxonomy): domain Bacteria; phylum Pseudomonadota; class Alphaproteobacteria; order Sphingomonadales; family Sphingomonadaceae; genus Novosphingobium. Next base: position 2,442 of record JBDUBN010000117.1, on the reverse strand, counting down.
CGTCGATTCCATCCAGCGGTCGATGATTGAATCGCGCAAGGACAGCACCGTGGCGGTGAACCAGTCATGCGGTTTGGCGGCGCGTTCGTCCTTGCCAACGCGGTGGCGCAGGACGTCGATAATCCGGGCTTCAAGGTCGGACGGAGCAATAGCAGTGGCTGCGGAAGGTATCGGGGACAAGGTCAACGCTCCATTATTATATGTTCTCATCCAGCGACTGTGCGCGCCAGACGGCCATCCCGTCATACTCACCCGTCATTGGCCGCATTCATGCGACTCTCGTCTCCTCACGATCTCCTCGATTACGGGTATGACAGCCCGAGCGTTTCGGGCAAGACGATTTCCGCAATCGCAAACGAATTCATCGTCTGGCGCACGACGATACGTTACTAAATGTGATAAGTACGGCCAAATTCAGCTTTTCAGGGCAGGCATGATGACCGCAAACCTCTCTCCCCAAACCCCCTGGTGGCGCGGCGCGGTGATCTATCAGATTTATCCGCGCAGTTTTCAGGACAGCAATGGCGACGGCATTGGCGATTTGCCCGGCATCACCAATCGGTTGGAGCACATCGCCGCATTGGGTGTCGATGCGATCTGGATTTCACCGTTCTACACCTCGCCGATGCGCGACTTCGGCTATGACGTTGCGGATTATTGCGACGTCGATCCGATGTTCGGCACGCTCGCCGATTTCGATGCTATGCTGGCGCGGGCGCACGAACTGGGCATCAAGGTGCTGGTCGATCAGATCTATGCCCACACCTCCAGCGATCACGCGTGGTTTGCCGAAAGCCGCAGCAGCCGCGATAATCCACGCAGCGATTGGTACGTGTGGGTCGATGCCAATGCCGACGGCACCCCGCCGAACAACTGGCAGTCGGTGTTTGGCGGGCCTTCATGGACGTGGGATGCGCGGCGCGGGCAATATTATCTGCACCCTTTCCTCACCAGCCAACCGCAGCTTAACCTGCACAACCCGGCGGTTCAGGACGCGCTGCTGAACGTCGCGCGGTTCTGGCTAGAGCGGGGAGTGGATGGCTTTCGGCTGGATGCGCTGAACTTTGCCATGCACGATCCGCAGCTGCGCGATAATCCGCCCGCTCCCGCCTCCGGCAAAGTACGCAGCCGCCCGTTTGATTTCCAGCAGCAGACGTACAACCAGTTCCATCCCGATACGGTTCGGTTCCTGGAACGACTGCGGGCGGTGACGGATGAGTTTGCCAATCAATCTGGGGCGATCTTCACCCTCGCCGAAGTGGGCGGGGACGAGGATAATGTCGAGATGAAGCGGTTTACCGCTGGCGACCACCGGCTGAACAGCGCCTATGGCTTCGATTTCCTTTACGCTCCGGCGCTCACGCCGCAGTTTGTCGCCGATGCCATGGCTTGCTGGCCGGGCGAACCGGGCGCGGACGGCTTGGCGGAAGGCTGGCCCGCCTGGGCGTTCGAAAACCACGACGCGCCGCGCGCCGTCTCGCGCTGGTGCGCGCCGCAGGACATAGCGCGCTTTGCCCGGTTGAAGATGGCCCTGCTGACCTGCCTGCGCGGTAACGTCTGCATCTATCAGGGCGAGGAACTGGGGCTTGAACAGGATCACATTCCGTTCGAACTGCTGCAGGACCCGGAGGCCATCGCCAACTGGCCGCTCACCCTGTCCCGCGACGGCGCGCGCACGCCGATGCCATGGAAGAACGAGCGGAGCGGCGGATTCACGTCCGGCCAGCCGTGGCTGCCGCTGAGCGCGGCCAATCTGGCGCGGGCGGTGGCGGTGCAGGACGCAGACCCTTCCTCGCCGCTTGCGCTAACCAAGCAAATGCTGGCCCTGCGCCGCGCTCACCCCGCCTTGCGCACGGGTTCGTTCGAACTGCTGCATGCTGACGATGCCGTGCTGGCCTTCCGTCGCAGCGAGGGGGACGACGTGCTGACCTGCGTTTTCAATCTATCGCCCGACGAAGTGGTCCTTCCGGTAGGGCGGCTGGACGGTGAAATCGTCATCTCGGTTAACGATGGCACGGTGGTGTGCTTGCCGGGATATGGTGCTGTTATCGTGAAGACGCAATGATCACCCCTATACCTTCTTCGTCATCCTGAACTAGTTTCAGGACCCATCGCGCCCCGCGATCTGATCGGTGGTTGAAATGCGGTACGATGGGTTTGTTTTGGGATTTCAGCGCAGCGGGTGCCTGCGTAATGGGTCCTGAAACAAGTTCAGGATGACCAAGATAAAGAATATTTCTTTGCTCGCGGCGGACCTACCCCTTGCCCTACCCCCCGGCTTCCCTCCATCAAGGGCGGGATGCTGCGTCAGTACGAACTTGTTGAGCGGGTAAAAGCCTACGATCCCGATGCGGACGAGGCGCTGCTGAACCGCGCCTATGTGTTCACGGTGCAGAAACACGGCACGCAAAAGCGCGCATCGGGCGATCCCTATTTCAGCCA
>JBDUBN010000116.1:0-7230 GCA_040004085.1 Novosphingobium sp. | reverse complement strand
ACTGGCGTGAAAGCCGAGGGCGACACGCAAGCCAGCCACCGGGTGATCGCCGATCATTTGCGCTCGACCAGCTTTTTGCTCGCTGACGGGGTGTTGCCGTCGAACGAAGGGCGCGGTTATGTCCTGCGCCGGATCATGCGCCGCGCCATGCGCCACGCGCATTTGCTCGGCGCAAAAACGCCGCTGATGCACCGCCTTGTGCCCGCTCTGGTCACCGAAATGGGCGCCGCCTATCCGGAACTGGGCCGCGCACAGCCGCTCATTCAGGAAGTGCTTGAGCGTGAGGAAACCAAGTTCCGCCAGACCCTGCATAACGGTTTGAGGCTCCTCGACGAAGCAACCGCCACCATGGCGACAGGCGACAGCCTGCCCGGCGACACCGCCTTCCGGCTTTATGACACCTTCGGCTTCCCTTACGATCTGACGGAAGACGCCCTGCGCGCTCGGGGGATTGCCGTTGACCGCGCCGGGTTTGACGCTGCCATGGCCCAGCAAAAAGCCGCCGCCCGCGCCGCATGGAAAGGCTCCGGCCAAGCCGCGGACAGCGAGGTATGGTTCGACATTGCCGAGCGCGAAGGCGCGAGCGAATTCACCGGATACTCCGCCTCATCGGGCGAAGCGCAAGTGGTCGCACTGGTGAAGGACGGCAAGGAAGTCGCGGCAGCTTCTGCTGGTGAACCGGTTACCGTGCTGACCAACCAGACTCCATTTTACGGCGAAAGCGGCGGCCAGTCGGGCGATGCCGGCGTGATCACCGGCGCGGACGGGATGCGTTTGACCGTCAGCGACACCGCCAAGCCGCTCGGCCGGTTGCACGCGCACAATGCCGTGGTTGATAGTGGTTCGGTCAAGGTGGGCGACACCGTCCACCTTGCCATCGACACCGCACGTCGCGACGCCATCCGCGCCAACCACTCGGCCACCCACCTGCTGCACGTCGCCTTGCGCGGGCGTCTTGGCGCGCATGTCACGCAAAAGGGCTCGCTCGTCGCCGCAGAGCGTTTGCGCTTCGACTTCTCGCATCCGACCGCTCTGACGCCAGATGACATCGCCGCCGTTGAGGCTGAAGTGAACGCCGAAATCCGCGCCAATGATCCCGTTCAGACCCGCCTGATGAGCCCCGAAGACGCGATCGAGGCTGGCGCAATGGCGCTATTTGGCGAGAAGTACGGCGATGAAGTCCGCGTGCTCAGCATGGGCCGGGTTACCGACAACGCCTATTCGGTCGAACTGTGCGGCGGCACCCACGTCCGCGCGCTCGGTGACATTGGCGTGTTCCGCATAATCAGTGAAGGGGCCGTCAGTTCAGGCGTGCGCCGGATCGAGGCGCTGACGGGCGAGGGCGCGCGGCAGTGGTTTGTCGCCCGCGAGGAAGCCTTGAAACACACCGCCAGCCTGCTCCGCACCACTCCAGACGAAGTCGAGGCCCGCGTTGCGGCGCTGCTGGACGAGCGAAAGAAGCTCGAACGTGAACTGGCCGAAGCGAAGAAGGCTTTGGCATTGGGCGGCGGTAACGGTGGTGGTCCGGCGGCCTCCGCTGACGAAGATATCAACGGCGTCAAGTTCTCCGGTCAGGTGATCGACGGGCTGGACGCAAAGGAACTGCGCGGGCTGCTCGATGCCGCCAAGCAGCGCATGGGATCGGGCATTGCGGCGGCCTGTGCGGTCAACGAAGGCCGTGCCGCTTTTGCCGTGGCGGTAACGGACGATCTGACGGGTAAGTTCAGCGCCGTCGATCTCGTCAAACTGGGTGTCGAAGCACTCGGCGGCAAGGGCGGGGGTGGCCGAGCTGATATGGCGCAGGGTGGTGGGCCAGATGGGGCCAAAGCTGCAGAAGCGATTGCTGCGGTGCGGGCGGCGCTGGCTGGATAGGGAGTTACCCCTCCGTCAGTCGCTTCGCGCCTGCCACCTCCCCTTTTGCGCTGCGCGAAAATAGGGAGGATTTATGCCACCCGCTCCCGCAATGTCGTGCTTTTCAGCTTCGGCATTTCCGCCAGTTCGCCTTCTTCCATGATCTGCGCGCGGAATTCGTCGCGCTTTTCGTGAATGGAGGCGATGACGAAGCCCATCGGCACGCCCAGATCGACCAGCACTGCTTCGGACAATTGCAGCGAACTTTCCAGCGTTTCGGGCACCGCGTGCGATGCCCCGGCGCGGTAAAGCTGAGCGGCGTGGCCTGCGTCGCGGGCGCGGCTGATGATCGGCAGGTCAGCATATTGCGCGCGCAATTTGCGCACCAGTCGCTGCGCGCCTTGCGGGTCGTCCATGGTCAGGATCACTGCGGATGCTTCATCCAGGCCCAGGCTGATCAGCGCTGCCGGACGCGCCGCATCGCCGTAAGCCACCGGGTAACCATCGCGCAGGCCTTGGGCGATCAGTTCGGGGTCGCTGTCGATGGCAATGAACGGCAAATCGTGCGCGACCAACATATCGGCCACCAACCGCCCGACCCGGCCAAAGCCGATGATAATCGCGCGTGGGCCTTCGCCTATTGCCAGTTGCGACGGGGCTTGGCCACGATCGATGCGCTTGCCCAATCGCTTGCCAAGTATGGCTAACAGCGGGGTTACGGTGAGGCCGATTGCGGTGACAATCTGCCAGAACTGGCCGGCTTCGGGGCTGATCAACCGGGCTGAGATTGCTGCCGTTAACAGGATCAGCGTGGTTTCAGAAGGGCTGGCAAGCAGGATGCCAGCTTCGATCGAGGTTCCCGCCCGCGCACCCATCACACGCAGCAACACACCAGTCACCACGGTTTTGATCAGCACTACGGCGGTCACGGCCATGACAATGTCCCCCAACCGCGACCAGATCATCTGGATGTCGAGGCTCATGCCGACGGTGATCAGGAATATGCCGAGCGCCAGCCCCTTGAACGGTGCGGTCATCGATTCGACTTCGCTGTGGTATTCGGTTTCGGCGATCAGCAGCCCGGCGATCAGCGCGCCGACGATGGGCGACAAGCCGACACCGGCGGTCGCCAGCGACGCGGCGATAACGACCAAAAGGCTGGCGGCGAGGAACAGTTCGGGGCTCTTGGTGCGGGCGGCCTGAGCGAACAGGCGGGATAGCAGCAGGCGGCCAATGACCAGCAGAATGACCACCGTCAGCGCGCCAAGGCCCAGCGTGCTCAGCAACTCGGCTGAGGTTTGCGCCGATCCGCCGCGTCCCATCGCGCCCAGCAGGAAAATGATTGGTACCAGCGCGATGTCTTCGAACAGCAGCATCGACAGCGCGGCGCGGCCTACGGGCGTGCGCATGTCGGTGATACGCAACACCAGTGCGGTGGACGACATGGCGAGCGCAAGGCCGAGTGCCAGAGACGTGTGCAGCGAGTTGCCGAGCATCACCAGCGCCGCACCGATCAGCGCCGCGCCGCCTAGCAGTTCGAGTGCGCCAAGCCCGAAGACTTGTCGCCGCATTGCCCACAATCGCGGGAACGACAACTCCAGACCCACGGAGAACAACAGCAGAATGATGCCGAATTCGGCGAACGGCTCCAGCCCCTCGGGGTTGGTGATGGTGATGTGGTAGAGCCATGGATAGGCGCTGACCATGCGGCCAAGCCCGAACGGGCCGACCAGCGCTCCGACCAGAATGAAGCCGATGACCGGGGTAATGCGGAAGCGGGCGAAGATCGGGATAACGAGTCCCGCTGCGCCAAGGATCACCAAGGCGTCAGACAATACGGGATTTGATGTGATTTCAGCGGACATCCGGGCAAGTTAGGGGAAGCCAACGCAAAAGAAAGCCCTCAACCCCGATTAGGGCGAGGGCTTTCGTAGTGCCGATTGCTCGGAAGGCTGGCTTTATGCCATCGCCGTTTCAAGGTTCTTCACGACTTCCTCGAAGAAGCCTTCGGTCGTCAGCCACGGCTGTTCCGGGCCGATCAGAATCGCGAGATCCTTGGTCATCTTGCCGGTTTCGACGGTTTCGATGCAGACGCGTTCCAGCGTTTCTGCGAACTTGACCACTTCCGGGGTGCCGTCAAACTTGCCGCGATACATCAGGCCACGGGTCCATGCGAAGATCGAGGCGATCGGGTTGGTGCTGGTCGCCTTGCCCTGCTGGTGCATGCGGTAGTGGCGGGTGACGGTGCCGTGTGCGGCTTCGGCTTCCACGGTTTTGCCGTCGGGTGCCATCAGCACAGAAGTCATCAGGCCAAGGCTGCCAAAGCCCTGCGCGACGATGTCCGACTGGACATCGCCGTCATAGTTTTTGCAGGCCCAGACGAACTTGCCGCTCCACTTCAGCGCCGATGCGACCATGTCGTCGATCAGGCGGTGTTCGTAGATCATGCCCTTGGCGGCGAACTTTTCGGCAAAGCCTTCAGTGTCGAACACTTCCTGGAACAGATCCTTGAAGCGGCCGTCATAGGCCTTGAGGATGGTGTTTTTGGTCGAAAGGTACACCGGCCAGCCGAGGTCGAGCCCGTAATTGAAGCTGGCGCGCGCGAAATCGCGGATCGAATCGTCCAGGTTGTACATCGCCATGGCAACGCCGGGGCTGGGGAACTTGAAGACTTCGAGGTCGATGTTCTTGCCGTCGTCGCCTTCGAAAACCAGACGCAGCGTGCCGGGACCGGGAATTTTGGTGTCGGTCGCGCGGTACTGATCGCCGAACGCGTGGCGGCCAACGACGATGGGGTCGGTCCAGCCCGGAACCAGCCGGGGCACGTTGGAAATGACGATCGGCTCGCGGAAAACGACGCCGCCAAGGATGTTGCGGATCGTGCCGTTTGGCGATTTCCACATTGATTTCAGATGGAATTCTTCAACGCGGGCTTCGTCAGGCGTGATCGTCGCGCACTTTACCGCAACGCCGTACTTCTTGGTGGCGTTGGCCGAATCGATAGTGATCTGATCGTTGGTTTCATCGCGCTTTTCGACCGAGAGATCGAAATATTTCAGGTCGATATCAAGGTAAGGCAAAATCAGCCGCTCACGGATCCACTGCCAGATGATGCGGGTCATTTCATCGCCGTCCATTTCGACGATGGGATTTGCTACCTTGATCTTGGCCATGACTGTCCTTCCGGGGGAGGTAATATTGCCGGTTTCCTTAGCAGGGAAACCGCGCAGGGCAAGATGGCGACGGCAGATCGGCCGTGCGATCCTTTAGGGCCGCAAATGCGAAAAAGGCGCCGCTGTTGCGACGCCCTTTTAGCGAATGGTGGGCGTAGCAAGGATTGAACTTGCGACCCCTACGATGTCAACATAGTGCTCTACCACTGAGCTATACGCCCGCACCATTCGGTCCCGCCCAAGCAGCGGGGCTGCGGGGCAGGGGCGGCCTTTAACTGCGCCTTCCCGCCAAATCAAGCGGCTAAGTTCAGAAACCTGATGTTCCCGGTCCGCCTTACACTCTGGCGCTGCTTTGCAGGCCGAACACGCGCTCTACTTCCATGACCAGATCCTTCAGGTGGAACGGTTTCGACAGCACGCGCGCTTGGGGAGTTTCGCGGTTGGCGCGCAGGGTGACAGCGGCGAACCCGGTGATGAACATGACTTTTGTTTCAGGGCTGACTTCGGCGCAGCGCTGCGCCAGTTCGATGCCGTCCATTTCCGGCATGACGATGTCGGACAGCAGCAGATCGAAATGCTGGCTTTCCAGCAGGGGCAGCGCTGCCGTGCCGCGATCAACCGCGACCACCGAATAGCCGGCGTTTTCAAGCGCGCGGGCGAGATACATGCGCATCGCTTCTTCGTCTTCTGCCAAAAGGATGCGGATCATTGTGCCTTACCGTGTTTGGCCGGTTGCCCCGCCTGGATCGTGTTTTCGAAACGCTTTAGACTGGATTCGGTTTCGCGTGCGACGAATAAAGTCTTACGCCTGATCGGGTTAAAATTCTTGCCACATGTTTTGCCGATTATGACGCAAATGGCCGGCTTTGACACAGACCGCGTTCCGGGCCAGCTTTGGGCGATGACGGATAGCGACGACCAGTCAGGCGATTCGCGGCGTGACGCAACAGCTGCAATCGGCGGCGGGCAGATACCCGAATCGCCAGGGGTGCCTGCGTTCATGCTGACCGCGCCGCAGCCTTCGGGCATTCCGGTACTGATCGCGGTCCCTCACGCCGGGAGGGCCTATCCGGGATCGCTGATCGAGCGGATGCGCAATCCGGGCTTTGCCGCTCTGCGACTGGAAGACCGTTATGTCGACCTGGTGGCCAAGGCGGTGGCCAGCGCCACTGGTGCGGCGTTGCTGGTGGCGCAGGCTCCGCGTGCGATGATCGACCTGAACCGGGCCGCGGACGATGTTGATTGGGACATGTTCGGCGCGGGCTCATCCAATAAGGCGGGCGATTCATCACCTGACAGCTATGCCCCCGGGCGGCGTTCTCGCAGCGGGCTGGGACTGATCCCACGCCGCTTGCCCGGCATTGGCGAACTGTGGAAGCGCCGCCACGAGGAAGTCGACCTTCAGCAGCGGATTGAGCTGATTCATCAGCCTTACCACGCCTGCCTGTCCGATGCCCTGCATGGTATCCGCGATCGCTGGGGGAGGGTGTTGTTGGTCGATCTCCATTCGATGCCGCCGCTCGCGCCGCAGGGCGGGCAACCGGCACCTGAATTCGTGCTGGGCGACCGATTCGGCGCGGCCTGCGAGGGATCGCTGGTGGCGTCGGCTTTTGCCTATTTCTCCGAAATGCGCCGCTGCGCTGCGCACAACCGGCCTTATGCCGGAGGGTATGTGCTGGAACGCCACGCCCGGCCCTTGATGGGGGTTAATGCGCTGCAGCTTGAGATTGACCGCACCAGCTATCTCGATGGGCGACTGTCAGAACCGGGCCGAGGTTTGCAGCCCATGATCCATCTACTGAGCGGGTTAATACGCCGACTGGCTGGCGAAGTGGCGGAACTGGGACGTTTGACACGCGGGGCTGAGCCAGGCGACAACAACTGGGCGGTGGCCGCCGAGTAAGCCGTCCTGACGGTCGCCACAGGCCAGGTTGCAACTATTTGAAAACCACATAAAAAACCACCCCGTGCAAATGCACGAGGTGGCCAAGGTTCAGGGAGGAGGTGCACCGAAGTGCACCAAATCTGATCCGGCTATGAGGGAAGCGCGAACCAGACATTTGCAATCTAGGATGAAAATATTACGATTTCAAGTACAACTGATAAAAATTTATAAGCACGGCTATATTCTGGTTTCCGCTCCGTTAACCTTCAGCCATTCGCTCAGCCATTCGCTCAGCCATTCGCTCAGGCAGTGGGCTCCAGT
>JBDUBN010000509.1:0-2177 GCA_040004085.1 Novosphingobium sp. | reverse complement strand
GGGCAAATCGGCCATCACGGCGCGGTTGAAAAGGCGGCCTACAGGCCCCGCTTACTTTTCCGCTGTCCTTGCGGAATGTTGAAGACCTGCTTTTTGAGCGCGGGATTGACTTGTGCCACGAGACGGTGAGGTTGTGGTGGAACAGGTTTGGTCCGATGTTCGCAGCGGACATGCGCGGCCGCGGCGAACTGTAAGGGTGATCCATTGAATTGATGATGACGATCTGAACGCGGCCGCACAGGCCGGGACACCCCGTGGAGCTGTCGGAGCTTCGAGCTCGATAGACTGAATGGGACCCGACAAGCGGACACCATCAGGGCCAGCGGTCAATGTGTACCGCACCAACAGGCCGGACAGATGACCGCACCCCGACAGATCAGACCATCAACGCAATTTACCCCTTGCAGCGCAGGGGCCATCCACAGATGACAGCTCCTGCGTACGCCATGGGCCACCCGATGGCCTTCCTCTTGTCCACGCTGGTTTGCATTCTTTGGACCGTGACCGGGCCGATGTTCCACTACTCGGACACGTGGCAGCTGGTCATCAATACCGGCACTACAGTTCTCACCTTCCTCGCCGTCTTCCTCATCCCGAACAGCCAAAATCGAGACGGGACCGCCATTCAAGCCAAGCTTGACGAGATTCTTCGCAGTGTGGCGGACGCGCGCAGCGGTTTCGTAGGGATTGAACACCTCACGGACATTGAGATTGCGCGGATTAAGAGGGCGCTAGAGCGGGAGGTTTTGCAGGTGAGTGAAGGCGAGGCTGACAGGGACGAACCCACTGTTGAGCAGCTACTTGACGAATGCCGCTATCCGACAATCGGTTTGCCGCCTGACAGCGTTGTTGCGCAAGGAGCGACTACAAAACTTTAGGCCTTTGGCGTGAAGTCCCATTTCTTCCACGCCGGGCGGCGCCAGCAAAACCTCCAGTGAAGCGATGCTTCAGCCCACGGTCAGGTCCCCGCAGGCAAGTTGCCCAACGTCGGCTTACGATCGTGAGCCACACTGATGGCCTATGCACCTTGGAACACCACGGCTGCATTTGGTTTGACGATGTAAAAGAAGGAGAAAGCCGATGAAGAAGCTGAGCACCTTAGCTGCAACCGCCTTAATGGCAGCGACACTTGTGGGGATTGCAGCGCCCGCTCAGGCGCAAGTGCGCTTTGGCTGGGGCACATCAGGGTTCTTTAACCCGGAGCGTACCATTCGTATCCGCCAGCAGCTCTGGGACCTGGAACGCGATGTGGATCGAGCCGATCGCCGCGGCACAATCTCGGACCGTGATGCGTTCGCGCTTCGCCGCGAGGTGCGGTCACTGCGCAACTGGTACGAAATGTCGGCGCGCAACGGTCTGACTTTCCAGGAGGTCCGGTACCTGCAGGATCGAGTGAACCGCATTCGGGATCGCCTGCGGCTCGAACGATACGGCTGGGACCGTGAGGACTATTGGCGCAATAATGGCGGCAACCGCAACTGGCGCAATGGCGATCGCGACAACCGTTGGGATCGGGACCGCGACAACTACGGCGTTCAAAACCGCTGGGATCAGGACCGCGACGGCGTTCCAGACCGCTTAGATCCGGATGACGACAACGACGGCGTGCGGGACGACCGAGATCCTGATGATGACAACGACGGCCTGCCCGACGACCGCGACCCATATCCCAATCGTCGCTAGTTATCTGCTCCTGGCTTTAAGGGCCTCCTGAATGCCGCCCGTAGGGTTGTCAGTCCCGCCCGCTGGACTTCGTCCCAGCGTTGCGACGATGAACCACATCGCCGCTTCCGCTGCTCCTTGCCAGCAAACGGGACTGACAATCCTCATAGGTCAGGATCACTGCACCCTGGTATGAGCTGGCAATGCGCGTGAGGGCGCTGTCAAAGCAAATGCACCAATTGGCGATGCGTGCCTGATCCGGTAGGGCGGTTGCATGCCTCGACCTCGCAAACCGGCCAGCCCATTCCGATATTTCCATTCCTCGCCCGAGGTAATCCGGCTTGTAGTCATGATGTACGTCCGTTTTCCGCTGTCTTTGCGAAATGTTGAGGACCTGCTTTTTGAGCGTGGGATTGACCTGTGCCACGAGACGGTGAGGTTGTGGTGGAACAGGTTTGGTCCGATGTTCGCGGCGGACATCCGACGGCAGCGAGTCGACCTGATGCGGGGCTTTC
>JBDUBN010000508.1:0-2181 GCA_040004085.1 Novosphingobium sp. | reverse complement strand
CTCGTAGAAGTTCGCCGCGGCCTCGACATCGTGTTGACGCAGGATGCAGTGGCCAAGGCCCTCTCCCTGGGTCACAAACTTTCCAAACATCGGACGACCCGGATGAAACGGCTTGTGGGCGTCCACTTGAGGGCCGAAGAAAATCTCGACCGGATTTCCGCCGGGATCGGTAAGCTTGGCCAGCCCGAGGACGCGTCTTTCGTGCGCCTCTTCAGCACTAGCGACCGTTACCTCGATACCTGCTGTGGTCAGTTTTTCGAGCAGGGCTGCGAACTCTATGCGATCGCCGACACGCCAGCCCATGTAGGCGAGATCATCGTCGCCGTCGCCATGAAGGACGATGCGGTGATGCCACTGATCCATGCGCAAGTACAGGCGGTCGCCTTCGCCTTCGTCCACGACCTCCATACCGGCAACTTCGGCGGCGTAAGTGCGCCACGCGTCGAGATCCGACACGGACAGGCCGATGTAACCGAGTTCGGTAACTGCTGACATCCTTGAAATCTCCTTGGCCGAGCACCCTGGGCGCTTTCTTATGGTCGGCCGCAATTACTGCATTGTTTTCCATTATACAATACGTTGCACACGAGAATTTGGCTGTGTACGTTAATGCACGCGAGCGCCTGCCGGACGATTCGGTCGGGCGATGCCGTGCGAGCCGCGGCCCCGATGGGGAGGGGCGTCAATCGGACCGGCACCGGAAAGGTTTCCCTTTCGGCATCGGATTACGGGAGAGAGAAAGTGAAAGCTGCGGAGAAGCGAGACGGCAGACTTGCCGATCTTCACGCCTTGCGAACAAGGGTGCAGTCTTGGCTGGCTAAGGACAAGTCGGCGGGAATTTTCCAGATTGACCGTGCGGTATTCACCGACACCGAAGTCTACGAGCTGGAAATGAAATATTTCTTTGAGCAAAATTGGGTTTTCCTCGCGCACGAAAGCCAATTGCCCAAACCGAACGATTTTCTGACGACCAAGATCGGCAGGGTGCCCGTCCTGATTACTCGTGATCGGTCCGGAACCCTTCGCGGAATGATTAATGCTTGCGCCCATCGTGGAGCGCGCGTGTGCCGGGAAAAATCGGGCAACAAGCGCAACTTCATGTGCGCGTTCCATGGATGGACTTATTCGCCCGCAGGCGATCTGCTCGACGTTACCGACGAAAGCACGGGGGGCTATGCGCCCGGATTCAATCGGGCGGATTACGGTCTGCCGAAGATTGCCCGGCTGGAAAGCTATCGTGGTTTCATCTTCGGCAGCTTGGCCGAAGATGTCCTGCCATTGGCCGAGTATCTAGCCGGTTCCAAAACGTTTATCGACTTGGTCGCCGACCAGTCGCAGCACGGCGAATTGGAGATCATCCCCGGCGTTACGCGTTATCGCTATCGCGGCAATTGGAAGTTGCAGGTCGAAAACGGGCTTGACGGCTATCACGTGAACACTGTGCATGCCAGCTACTTCCTGACCGTAAAACGCCGTGTCGAAGGAGAGTCGGCAAACGACACGAAAGCAGTCGATTTTGCGAATTTTAGTCGGCAGGATGGCGGATCATTCTCGTTTGCCAACGGCCACACCTTATTGTGGGCGGACTATGCGAATTTTCGAGATCGTCCAAACTATCACCATCTGGACTGGCTGATCGAGAACCATGGCGAGGAGAAGGCGTTGTGGATGAACAAGCGCCTCCGCAACCTTCAGCTGTTCCCCAATGTATTCCTGATGGACCAGACCAGTACCCAGCTGCGGATCATCCAGCCGATCTCGGTGAACGAGACCGAGGTCACCACCTATTGCATCGCTCCAGTCGGCGAGAGCAGCGATGCACGGGCGTTGCGCATCCGCCAATATGAGGATTTCTTCAACGCCAGCGGAATGGCGACGCCGGATGATCTGACCGAGTTCAACAACTGCCAGCTCGCCTTCGGCGCTGGCGAGGGGCGCATGAATGACATGTCGCGCGGCGCAACGCGATGGGAGAGCGGAGCAGGCAGCTTCGGGGTCGGTCTCGGCATCGACGCTGTTCTAAGCAGTCCCGCTGTCGCGGACGAGGGGCTCTATCTCGCTATTCATGAAGAATGGCTGAGCCGGATGATCGAGGCGATCGATCGTGAAAGCATGGCACTTGCAGCCCTCGAGGAAGTGGAGTTCGCCGCATGACAGCCCAAAACTCCCGCTGGCTGGATG
>JBDUBN010000507.1:0-2182 GCA_040004085.1 Novosphingobium sp. | reverse complement strand
GTGCCCCCCACGTCTTGCCGGCGTTGTTGACCAACACGTGCAATGGGCCGCCCAGCGCCTTGATCTGATCCGCGAGCGCAACGGCACCTTCGGCAGAGGACAAGTCAGCCTGAAGTCCGATGCAGTCGCCATAGGCCTGCAAAGCTTGGGCGGCCTCCTGGCCTACTTCGAGCGTGCGCGAGGTGATGATCACTCGTGCGCCGGCGCCAAGCAGGCGCTCGGCCATCATGTTTCCCAGCCCTTGCGCGCCACCGGTGATCAGCACACGTTTGCCGACAAGACTAAACAGATCCGACATTCCAACTCCTGATTGCTGGCGGTAGATATCAGCACTCTCACGGCCAAGCGAGTTGCCGCAAAAACTGCCGTATATGCGGTAGTTCCGAGTGGCGAATTGACAGCCAGACCCACTCTGCCGAACTAGTGCCGGCGATACGAAGCCTTATTGAAGACAAGTCTGGCTGCGACACACGTGATGTTGGAGGAAACTCGTGCTCAGGCGCGCGGCGTCGTCCAGCAAAAATGGATTGTGAATCAAGCAACAACTGATCCAGACTGTAATCTGGATACACCTGGAGGATTTAGAACGTGACGAAGATCGTTGCCGATCGGGCGGCCTTTTCCGATGCAAAAGGCACTAGCGGTAGCGGCAGCGCCGAAGTCCCCGGCAATATGCGCCATATCACTTTCGGCGATCTCTTGCGGGAAGCAGTCCTGGAATCCGGCGACCGCTTGGCTATGGTTGACGGTGTTGCCGATCCGGCGCTCCGCCGACGGTGGACTTACAACGAATTGCTTACCCAGGCCGAACAGGTGGCCCGCGCACTCTTGGCGCGATTCCAGCCTGGTGATCGGATAGCCTTGTGTTCGCCCAACTGCCCTGAATGGGTGCTATTCGAGTTCGGCACTGCAATTGCAGGAATGGTCCTCGTGCCGATAAACCCCGCCTATCGCGAGGCTGAGCTTGCTATGGTCCTGCAGGATTGTGAAGCAGCAGCGCTTTTCCATACCGATTCCTGGCGTGGCAGTAATATTGCCGAGATCGCCGCCTCGGTTCGCGATACAGCGATGCCCAATCTTGTACTGGTATCCTTATCGACCTGGGACGAGTTCCTGGCCAGCGGAGATGCGTCGCTCACGTTACCAGAGGTAGACCCCCTCTCGCCGGTACTGCTTCAGTTCACTTCCGGCACAACAGGCAGGCCCAAGGGGGCAATACTGCATCACGGAATCAGCGATCCGCCATACCGTGTCGCTGAGCGCTGCGGGTTTTCCAAGCACGGTGTCTGGCTCAACGCCATGCCGATGTACCATATCGGCGGTGCGACAGTTTCGCTGCTGGCGACCTTGTCAAAGCAAGGCGTTTTTGTGCAGATGCGGGAATGGGACCCGGCTCTGGCATTGGAGCTGATTGAATCAGAGCGCTGCAACGGCATATTGTTAGTGCCTACTATGGTCGTGGCGATGCTGGATCAGCCTGATTGCGCCAAGCATGACCTATCGAGCATAGATTTCTTAGTTGTCGGCGCCGCGCCTGTTCCACCAAGCCTGCTCGAACGGGTGACTGATCGTATTGGATGTCGTGTCCTGATTTGCTTCGGCTTGACCGAGGCTGGCGGGCCTGTCACCAACACTGATGTAGGCGACGGCGCATATGAACTTGCGAATACGCTGGGCCAAGCCCTCCCGAACGTCCTGATCGAGATCCGCGATCCCGAGACTTGCGCCAAACTGCCTGCCGGCGAACAAGGTGAAATGTGGTTCAAGTCTCCGCGAACCATGCTTGGCTACTACGGACGCGAGGCCGAAACACGCGCGGCGATCACACCGGACGGCTGGCTACGATCCGGTGACTTGGGCATGCTTGACGAGCGCGGATACGTATCCATCACTGGCCGGCTCAAGGACATGATCATCCGGGGCGGAGTCAATATTTATCCTCGCGAGATAGAAGATGTACTTTTCGAAGCCCCATCAGTGGCCCAGGCTGCAGTTGTCGGCATTCCGGATGACAAGTGGGGCGAGATCGTTCTCGCCGTGATCCAGGGTGCCGACGGGCTCGAACCCCCGTTCGAAGAGTTGCATCAGCTTTGCCGCGCGCGATTGGCCAGCTTCAAGGTTCCCACGTTGTGGTGCCGGATCGACAGCTTTCCACTCAACCCGACGGGCAAGATCCAGAAAT
>JBDUBN010000115.1:0-7264 GCA_040004085.1 Novosphingobium sp. | reverse complement strand
GCGTGTGCCGCGATTTCGCGCACCTGATGATCACGCTGGCCCGAGCGAGCGAAATCCCGGCGCGCTTTGCCAGCGTTTACGGCCTGGGCGTTACCCCGCAGGATTTCCACGCGGTGGCGGAAGTTTTTCTCGGCGGCGAGTGGCATCTGGTGGACCCCACCGGCATGGCTGAACCGTCAAGCATCATCCGCATCGGCGCAGGCCGCGACGCGGCGGACGTGCCGTTTTTAAGCAGCTTCGGCTTTGCGACATTTATCGGGCAGAGTGTTGAGGTTTGGGAGGTTTGAGGGGGTAGTATCTTTGAAGCCAGCGCTCGCACTCAAAGATACCCAATTCGACACTCACCCCGCCAACCGATATTCCTTCACCAGCAACCGCTCTGGCACGTGCCATTCGCGCGCAATGCGCCGGATCATTGGAAGCGTCAGGGCGCGTTGGCGTTTGAGGACTTCGGTGGCGCGGTTGTTGCCGATCAGGGCGGCGAGGTCGGCACGGCTGTGGCCGTCATGGGCCATCGCCGCCTCGATTGCCTCAACCGGATCAAGCTCCTCAATCGGCCAGCGCCGTTCCTCGTAGGCTTCTGCCAGCGTGGCGAGAATATCGAGGCGGTCGCCTTCGGGCGTGCCTTCTGCCGCTCCCCACAGCGCCTCGATCTCACGCAACGCAGCTGCGTGATCGGCGTCGGTCTTGATCGGTTTGATGTCCATCATTTCCTCCTAGAACAGCGTCACAGTCAGCGCATCGATCCGGTCATATTCGGAATGGCTGCCAACGAATTTAACGAAGGCGATGGACCGCCGGAAATCAAATGCGACGATCATCCGGTAATCGCCGCCCGCCACTTCAAACCGTGCCCGCTCACCGTTCAGCGCCTTAGCCTTTGAGAACGCGGCCTGAACTTCGCCAATGCTCTGCCATTCAGCGGACTTGGCCACATTCAGCCAGTGCAACAACGAAGCGCGCGTTTCTGCGTGCTTCGCGATAAAATCCATGACCGTGCTTCGCGCGATAATCCGCATGAAGGCTGATATCAATTCCCACCACGGGAATCAAGCGCAATCCTCGGATAAGCTCAGATGAGCGGGTTTTCCCCTCAACTCAACAAAAACACACCCGCCACGCCAAACATAACCGCCGTTGAAGCCCAGCCGCCGAACGCCAGCCATGGTGAGATCGTCAGATGGCCCATCGCCTTGGGATTGCGGGCGATCAGCATGGTCACCACCATCAGCGGCGGGGCGAGCAGGCCGTTGACCACCGCCGCCCAATAGAGCGCGCGCATCGGGTCGATGCTCAGGAAATTGAGGCCGATGCCGCCCAAGGTGGCTAGTGCGATCACGCCGTAGAATGCCTTCGCCTCACGCGGTTTGCGGTCCAGACCTTCCACCCAGCCGAAAGTTTCGCTGACCCCGTAAGCCGCTGATCCCGCCAAAATTGGAACCGCCAGCAATCCGGTGCCGATAATCCCCAGAGCAAAAAGCGCAAAGGCCAGATCGCCCGCGATCGGTCGCAAGGCCTCGGCAGCCTGCGCAGCGCTGGTGATATCGGTTACGCCGTGCGCATGCAGAGTCGCCGCCGTCGCCACAATAATGGTAAGAGCGGTCAGGTGGGAAAAGCCCATGCCGACCAGCGTGTCGATGCGGATGCGTTTCAGTTCTCGTCCGGCCTTCTTGGGGGCCACATAAAGCGGCTTGGTGTGGCGGCGGTGCTGTTCTTCCACCTCTTGCCCTGCTTGCCAGAAGAACAGGTAGGGGCTGATCGTGGTGCCGAAAATCGCCACCAGCGCCATGGCGTGCGGCTTGTCGAAGGTGAATTGCGGGATCAGCGTGCTCCTCAGTGCTTCGCCGATGGGCACATGGCTGACGAATACCACTGCCACGTACGCAAACAGCGACAGCGTCGTCCATTTGAGCACGCTGGAATAGCGTTCATAGCTCATCACCACTTCCAGCCCGACGCTGAACACGCCGAACATCGCCACGTACAGCATAGACGGTCCGGGGATCAGCAAGGCCAGCGATGCCGCCATCGCGCCAAGGTCAGCGCCCAGATTGATGACGTTGGCGAAAACCAGCATCAGCACGACTGTTTGCAGCAATGGGCGCGGATAGTGGCGGCGCAGGTTCTGGGCGATGCCGCGTCCGGTGACCGCGCCGATGTGCGCGCAGATCTCCTGTATCGCCGCCAGCAGCGGAAAGCCGAAGAACATCGTCCACGCCATGCCGTAACCGAACTGCGCGCCGACCTGACTGTAGGTGCCGACGCCACTGGGATCGTCGTCCGCCGCGCCGGTGACCAGACCGGGGCCGAGCACTTCTCGCCACGAGCGCTTTTCGGACGTTTCGTCCACGGTTTCGCTCATTCCACTACCTTGGTTGGGTTCAAACTATTGATCGCCGCATGGACCCGCGCCTCGATTTCGGCGCGCGGCAGGCCGGGGGGGATCGCCTCGCCGACGCGGATAGTGATCGTGCCGCGCCGTTTCCAGCGGTGGTGATACAGCGCGCCGCTGTTCACCGCGATGGGTACCACCGGCACGCCGATCAACTTGTAAAGCCCGGCAAAGCCCGACTGGAGCCCGGGCGCATCTCCGTGGGGAACGCGCGTACCTTCGGGGAAGATCGCCAGCGGACGACCGCCAGCCGTCAGCCGCTTGGCCTCTGAGACCATCAGCCGCAGCGCCTTGGCCCCTGCCTCGCGCTCCACCGGAATGTTGCCCCACGCCTGCGCCGCTGGCCCCCACAACGGCACCTTGAACAGCTCTGCCTTGGCGAACACCACCGGCTGCGGCAGCAGGGTTGGCATGTCGATGGCCTCAAAAAAGCTTTCATGCTTCGACGCGACCATGATCCGCCCCGGCGGCAGCGCGCCTTCGACCACCACCTTGATGCCCAGAATGTTGCGCACGCACCAGCGGTGGAACCGCGACCAACCCACTACCGATGTCACAAACCCGCGCCCGCCCAGCAGCAAGAGCAATCCCGTCCAGATCACCAGAAACAGGCTGAACCCATAGAACGTGACGTAGAAGATCACGCTGCGGATGATCTCGCCAACCGTCGCCGAGTTTAATTGCGCGCCAAGCCTCATTTACGCCCCAAGCCTCATATACGCCAAAGCCCCAACGCCAGCCGCGCCAGCAATTTGTTGTATTCCAGCACCAATATCCGCGCCGAAGGATGCGTCGGCACCGCGTCTTCCACCACCTTTACCCCGCTCGGCAATAGCAGTGACAGGTCCCAGGCCGCGCGGCGCATGTGCCAATCGCTGGTGACCAGCCGGACGCTGGTAAACTTGCGCTCGGCGATCCAGCGCGCGGATTCGCTGGCATTGCTGGCGGTGTCGACAGCGTCATACCCCAGCGTGATGCAGCAGCGCATCAGCGGTTTGGCGACCTTGAATTCCGCAGCCAGTTCACGCGGCTTCACGTCCTTGTCGACGCCGGAGATCAGCAATTGCTTGGCCTGCCCGGCGCGCAACACGTTCAAACCGCGGGTAATCCGGCCCTCGCCGCCGGTCAGCACCACCACGGCATCAGTCGTCACATTGCCCGCCGCGCCCGGCAATTCCAGCGCAAACCACGCAAAGCCGAGCAGGTAACCCAGCAAAATCAGGAATAAGAGGCGGCGGAGCATGACCGAGCTATAGCATCCTTGCCAGCGCGCGCAGCACGGTGAATCGCGCGGTCATCGTCGCCAGCAGCGTCCCCGCCAGCGGCACCAGCGCCAGCAGCGCCCAGTCCGTCCAACCCAGCGTGCCGCCGCTGACCAACCCCGCGCCGAGCCCGGCAAAACGCCGCCCCAGAAGAATAATGACGATCGCGGCGGCGACAAAGCCGGTTGCCCCGCCGCTGGCCGCGTCGGTGGCAATCGCGCGCTGGAAAATGCGCGCGATCTGCGCGTCCGTGCCCCCCAGCAGGTGGACAACCTCAATCGTCTCGCGATTGGAACCCAGCGCGGTGCGGGTCGCCAGCAGCACCGCCGATCCGGTCGCCAACGCCATCAGCACGACCAAAGCCAGCGCCAACCATTGCAACGAGGAAATCGCCCCGAACACCGGCTTGAGCCAACTTGACTGCGCATCGACCCGAGCGGACGGCACCCGCGCCCGCAAGGCATCGCGCAAGGCAGACAGCCGCTGCGGGGTGATTTTGCCGGTCAGACGTGCGTCGATCAGCGCGGGCACCGGCACCGCCGCCTCGTCAGCGCCCTCACCCAGCCACGGCTCGATGAGCGCATCGACATCGGCCTGCGGCACCGCCTTGATCCGTGTCACACCCGGCTGTCCCTTGAGCAATGCCACCGCTGCCTTCGCCGCCGTATCACGCACTTCTGGCCGAGCCTCGACGATCTGAACGGTGATCCCGTCGGACAACTCGCTCGCCGCCGCACTGGCAACATTGCGAAGCGCCAGTCCGCCCGCCGAAGCGATCACCGTCAGCGCCACCATGATTGCGATGACCCACGGGATCGGACCGGACAGCCGGGCAAGCGGCACCAGCTCGGCGCGAGACACCCGCAGGCCGCCTCCAGGCCCGCTTCGCGACGAAAGCTGCAACAGGCGCAAGGGCTGCTTCATGGCACCGCCGCCGGGCGCTTTGGCGGATAGCGCAGCGCGCCGGTCGGGTCTGACAGCCGCCCTTTGTCCAGCCGCATGATCAGGCTGTCGGGCACTTTCTTGATCAGCTGCACATCGTGCGTGGCGACCACCACCGTCGTCCCCAGCCGGTTCAGAGCCTCAAACAAGCGCATCAGCTTCAGCGCCATTTCGGGATCGACGTTACCCGTCGGCTCATCCGCCACAAGCAATTGCGGACGGCCGATCACCGCCCGCGCGATAGCCACGCGCTGCTGTTCACCGCCTGAAAGCGTCGCGGGCCGCGCGGTCATCCGGTCAGCCAGCCCGACCCATTCGAGCATGTCGGAAACCGGGCGGACAATGTCGCTCTCGGCAAAACCGGCCACCCGTAGCGGCAGCGCGACGTTATCAAACGCCGACAAGTGCGGCACCAGCCGAAAGTCCTGGAACACCACCCCCAGCCGCCGCCGCAGGGCGGGCAACTTTTCGCGCGGCATGGTGATCGCATCGGTCCCTAGCACCCGGATTCCGCCGCGTGACGGACGCTGGGCGAAATACAGCAGCTTGAGCAGCGAAGTTTTGCCCGCGCCGCTGGCTCCGGTCAGAAAATAAAAGCTTCCCGGATAGAGCGTGAAAGAAACGTCGCTCAACACTTCACGGTCAGTGCCATAGCGCAGCCCGACATTATCAAACTGGACGATCTCGCCACCGCCGGTGGTATTGGCAGTGGAATTCATGGCAACTTGATCCAGTTCACGTCGGTTCGCCGCCCCTTTGGCCGTACTTTGAAAGGCAATTGGGCCTATAGCTGGCATTCAATGTGGAAAAAAGGGCGATAGCCCACCGCTTTGCCGCACAAAGCCTTGTCGGGCAACGCCTGCGCATGCTTAACCCGCAGGATGATCATCGCCTGCCCTGCCTGTTCGACACGCTACGCCGTTCCCGACAGCGCCATCGGCGTAGATGGCCGCACGGTGCGCTGCGCCAAATGCCGGCACAGCTGGTTTCAGGAAGGCCCGGAGGCGGTCGCACGAGAAGCCGCGCCCGATCCCGCACCAGAACCTGCACCAATCGCCCCGCCGCCGGTGGCTGACCCGGTCCGCTCGCCTGAGCCGGTTGCAGACCCCGAGCCGCAATCTCCCACCGCCCCGCCGCCGCGCGAACGCCCGATTGCCGCGACTTACGATGACACCGCGAGCAACTTCGCCGCCACCCGGTCGAGCTTTGAACACGAACCACCGTTCCGTCCCCGCCGCAACCTGCTGAAACTGTACACTATGGCTGCGGTCGCCTTTGCCATGATCGCGCTGGCGGCAGTTGGCGCGGTTGCCTGGTACGGCTTGCCCGACTGGGCGCCGTTCTCCCGCCAGACTTTCGCCGAGGCCCGGCCCGATCTGGTGCTCGAATTCCCGCCAAACCGGCAAGACCGCCGCACGTTGCCCAACGGAACCGAATATTTTGGTGCCAGCGGCACCGTGCGCAACGTCGGCAAGGAACGCCGCACCGTTCCGCCGATCCTGATCGTGCTGCGCGACGGGCGCGACAAGATCGTCTATTCCTGGGAAGTCGTCGCCCCCAAGCGCCAGCTTGCGCCCGGTGAAAGCGTGACAATCAACGAAGCCGTAACCGACGTCCCCCGCACCGCCACAGTGGCGGAAATCGGCTGGAAACCCGGCTGAAGCCTAATCAAGCCAGATCACCGCTTGCAGCCCCCGAACCCCTTTGCTAAGGGCGCCCTCCTACCCCCCCGAAGCGCACCCTTCACCGGACCAGCGCCTCGACGATTTAGCGGTCATGGCGGAATTGGTAGACGCGCAACGTTGAGGTCGTTGTGGGCGAAAGCCCGTGGAAGTTCGAGTCTTCTTGACCGCACCAACCAGTCCAAAACACCTTCCCCTCAGGGGGACCAAGCTCCGATTAGCGCCAGGAATGGCGCAGTTCCGGGCCGTTTCGACTGTTCTAAATTAGAGCCTGCAGTCAGAGGCTGGGCAATCCCACCAGCATTTCAGGCGCAAATTGCCCACCGTCTCTGGCCGTGAAATCCTGACTGCAGGGAGATAGCGCCTCAGATCAAGCCGAGTACGCTGCGTTGGTCTGCCCACGATAGCGGCAGGTCCGCCGCCAGCAGCGCGCGGGTGGTCAGCGAGGGCGGCTGACGCCCCTCAACGATGGCAGTCACAATGTCTGGCGCGGTGCACGCCAGCGCTGCCAGCTTGCCGAGCGGGGTCCGGCATTTCCCGGCGTGTTTGGCAATGGCGGCAATGGACGTTTTGGGCTCGGCGAGAATCAGCCGCCGAGCCTCATGCGCTTCAGCCATTAGGGCAACCAGCTTGCCATCGCGCTGCGCGGATTGGATGGTGAGCTGTTCGAGCCCCGGAATGATCAGCCGCAACTGGTGCCCGCGGCGAACCTTGGTCGCGGCGATGTCGAGCGTGAGGTTCTGATCCTGCGCTGCCTCTATATCGAGCACCGCACCGATTCGGGCATGGCTCGTGCGGATTTCAACGCCTGCCTCTGTAAGACCGATCTGTTCGACGATGTACTCAAGCAGGCTAGCCTTGGCATGTGCCGAACCGCTACGCAGCGCGGCCGCCGCCAGATCGCCTGCCGCGATAGTCCGTTGGACAGTTTAACGCAGATTTGATCGAGCCCCTCCACCACATCCCCCGCCGAGTATACCCCAGCT
>JBDUBN010000506.1:0-2186 GCA_040004085.1 Novosphingobium sp. | reverse complement strand
AAAGATAGCTCCATTCTCGACCTTGCTTGCATTGTCTGCTATGAGTGATTCACATAGTGTGCGATATGGAGTTTGAATTCGATCCAGCCAAGGATGAAGCCAACCGGTTCAAACACGGTTTGCCGCTTTCGTTCGGGCGGCGTGTGTTCAACGATCCGAATTATGCGATTATCGAAACCGTGCGGATTGGTGATGAGGAAGAGCGCTTCAAGGCTATCGGTCTGATCGATGGCAAACTTTTCACTGCTGTCCATGTTTGGCGTGGTGACATATTGCGATTGATCTCGGTGCGAAGGAGCAATGCCGGTGAACAAAGAGACTACCATCGCGATCCCGGCTGACCCCAACGATCCGGAAGATCGCGCCGTCACTGTCGCGGCGGTCGAACGCGGACTGATGGGCCGCCGCATCCGCCGCTTGCGTAATAGGCTTGGACTCAGTCAGGATGAATTCGCCAGCGCGTTCGGCATCCCGGTGGGCAATATCCGTCAATACGAAATCGGCCGCCACATGCCGCCACCAGCCGTGCGCGCTTACCTTAAAGTGATTGAGGCACAGCCGGAAATGGCGAAGGCGGCGGTGGCTGGGTGATTGGTTTCAGGCCGCGCGCCGGGTGTGATGCAGCGCATCCCAGCCCTGACAGGCCAGTTGGATGGCTTTGGGGACCGGGCGATCACCGTTGGAATAATAGACGATCGTCCGGCGCGACAGGCCGAGTTCTTCGGCGGCTTTGCTGAGCGACAGGTTATTGCGGAGCCGCCATTCAAGAAACTGACGTGCATCATCGCGGCCGAGCGCGGTCAAGGTTTCCAGCCACAGCGAATCTGCACCCAGTTCGCTGCCGTTGGGCCATTCCACGCTGTGCCCCCAATCACCGAGCTTTACGGCGGCGAAATGTGCGGGATCGCCCAATGCGGCGCGCATCTTTGACTTAAGTGTGATGGCCACATCAGTGCTGTCTGACCAGCGCAGCCAAAGCGCCGTATCACCGCGCGCCTCAACCGCCTCAATGGTCCGCATCCTGTCGCCGTTCATGCGTTCAACTCCTGCCATTTGGCCGTGAGCAAGGCCTGATTGGTGCTGGCCCATTCCAGCGCGGCACGCAGCACTGCCGCAGGCGCGCTGCCGATAATTACTTCAAGTGAGGTGATGGCCACCGAACACCGAAAGCCCGGCCCCTCAACATGAAAATGCGGCACGCCATGCTCCCGGCCATAAACCGAAATCCGCCAGTTCGGCCCGCGTAGCATGGTGACCATGGGGTGATGGGTAGTGCATTTGGTGCACTATGGCAAGGAGTTCTTGTGGCTTCCCTGCGACGTCAAATATCCAGTTTCAACTGGTGGTACAAATCATGCAGCCCATCGAAAGCGGCGCTAGTCTTGCGAAAATACTCATACTTTCGCTTAACTTCGGCCTGATAGTCATAGCCCTCGGGCGCGAAACCTTTGGCAACCAATGATGAGGCAACAAACATCTCGCTGCAATTTTTCCAAATCAGATCAAGGCCATCGTGAACCTCTGGCCCGAACAAAAAACGTGCCTCACGTTTGGCTGTAAAGAACTTGTCTCGTGCGGCCTGATCTGGTTCGCTAGTCAAGCTAAGCGCTGCCTGCAGAAAGTCTCTGACAGTTTCGTAATTTTCGTAGCGCCTATCAAACAGTTCTGACCGGACAGCCAACTCTTGAATTGCAGCCTGCCGCATCAAGATTTGCGTTTGCCGCAGCCCAACTATGAAGGCTGCAAAGACGGCCATGAATCCCGCAGCCAACGTGGCAAACGCTTCCCACGTGAACGAACACCACGCGATTCCGGTTGAACACATCATAAAGTCATTTCCCTGCCTCGCTTAAGCAGCGCTCCTGCCAGCACGCCCCGCATGTCGTGCCCCCACTCCGACTTCCCTGAGCTTGTCGAAGGGCTGTTCTAAACTTGAGGGCACCCGTGCAAACCAAAGAAAAGTACGATCCTTCGACAAGCTCAGGACGGTCGGGTTTGGGGTGAGGGGAGCGCGAACGTGACGGTTCGGACTATCTGAAAGGACGGAATCAAGCCCGCCCCAAATCCCCCATGCCAACAGTCCCGCTGGCCATTTCCAGCATCTTGTCCAGACTCTTCTTCGCCGCCAGCCGCAGGCCTTCTTCGATCTCGATCCTCGGCTGCAAATCTCTTAACGCCACATACAG
>JBDUBN010000505.1:0-2187 GCA_040004085.1 Novosphingobium sp. | reverse complement strand
TTCGAGAAGTACGGCAAGAACCACGATCTCAAGATGGCGCTGCTGATTGGCGGCGTGCAGATGGGCGATCAGGTAAAGGCGCTGCAAGAAGGCGTCGACGTGCTGATCGCCACGCCCGGACGGCTGATGGACTTGTTCGAACGCGGCAAGATCCTGCTGACCGGCTGCGATCTGTTGGTGATCGACGAGGCTGACCGGATGCTCGACATGGGGTTCATTCCCGACATCGAGACGATCTGTTCAAAGTTGCCGAACAACCGTCAGACGTTGTTGTTCTCGGCAACGATGCCGCCGCCGATCAAGAAACTGGCCGACAAATTCCTGACGAACCCGAAATATATCGAAGTTTCGCGCCCCGCCAGCAACAACACCAATATCGTCCAGCACAAGGTCATGGTGCCCACCCGCGCCAAGCGCGACATGCTGCGCCACCTGTTGCGGACGGACAACGTCAGCACCGCCATCGTGTTTTGCAACCGCAAGACTACCGTGCGCGATCTGGCCAAGCATTTGTCGCAAAGCGGTTTTTCAGCGGGCGAAATCCATGGCGACATGGACCAGTCATCGCGGATTGCCGAGCTGGACCGGTTCAAGGATGGCAAGATCAACATCCTCTGCGCCTCAGACGTCGCCGCGCGGGGACTTGACGTCAAGGGCGTCAGCCACGTGTTCAACTTCGATACGCCGTGGCACCCGGACGATTACGTCCACCGCATCGGCCGCACAGGCCGGGCAGGGGCTACTGGCCGCGCTTTCACCTTCGTCGCGCCGGAAGATGCCGAAGCGATCGAGAATGTCGAGAAGCTGACGGGAGGCAAGATCCCGGTTTACACCATGGATGGTGCTGAGGCTGCCGAAGCAGTTGAGGCCAAGCCTGAGCGCGCGCCGCGCGAAGCAAGGGCACCGCGCAAGGAACGCGAACCTCGCCAAGAACGGGAACCCCGTGCTGCCCGTGAAGAACGCGCTCCTCGCGAAGAACGTGCCCCGCGTGAGGCTCGTGCTCCACGCGAAGACCGCCGTGCGCCACGTGCTGAAATGCCACGCACCGCCAACCCCGAGGCTGAGCCGAACGTACTTGCTCAACCGAGCGAGCCGACACCATCGGCCAAGCGTGAGCCTGCAAAGCGCGAAAGCCCCAAGCGCGAGTCCAAGGTTCAGCCCGGCACAGCTGTGGATGACGTCTGGAACGGCCCGGTTCCGGGGTTCTTGGGGCTGTCAGCGCTTTAACAACATGCACGATCCACTCCCCATTCTCTTTAGAGAATGGAGTAAGCCGCGCGCTAGCCCGTGATTACTTCAAAGTGCTTCGTCATTGCGAGGCCGAAGGCCGAAGTAATCCAGAGCCAAATGCATTGACGCTCTGCATTGCCGCGTTTCGCTCGCAATGACGATGTGAATTTATGTCGGGTCAATCAGCCAGCTTCACAAAACTGTCGATCACCCGTTTGCGTTCGGCGGTTTCGAAATCGATCTCCAGCTTGTTGCCTTCCTGCGATGCGACAACCCCGTAGCCGAACTTCTCATGAAACACCCGCGCACCGACGCGGATATCGCCGCGCGGCTTGGCAGCGAAACTGGCGGCGCTGCGGGTCGGTTCCGAAACCCGGCGCGGGGCAGGGGCAAATGGCTGCGCGACCGCTCGTTGCCAGCCCGGACCGCGCGCCGCCGCTCGGTCTGGTTGCGCGCGAGCGACATGCGCGAACGGATCGTCCCGTTCCGACCACTGCGCGCGCCACAGTGATGCTCCGCCGGACAATGTAGTTTCTTCCGCGATCAGCGCAGGCGGAATCTCGCCGATAAAACGTGAGGGGATCGAACTGTTCCACTGACCATAAATGCGGCGATTGGCAGCATGCAGGATGGTGCAGCGTTTGCGCGCCCGGGTGATCGCCACGTAGGCGAGGCGGCGCTCTTCCTCCAGACTGGCAAGGCCGCCTTCGTCCAGTGAACGCTGCGAGGGGAACACGCCTTCCTCCCAGCCAGGCAGGAAAACCTGCTCGAATTCCAGCCCCTTGGCGCCGTGCATGGTCATGATGGTGACCTTTTCGACATCCGCAGCCGCCTCGTTGTCCATGACAAGACTGACGTGTTCAAGGAAATCGCCCAGCGTCTCGTATTCTTCCATCGCGCGGACCAATTCGGTCAGGTTTTCCAGTCGTCCCGCCGCCTCGACGCTCTTTTCCGCCT
>JBDUBN010000114.1:0-7280 GCA_040004085.1 Novosphingobium sp. | reverse complement strand
TTGAACGCCTTGCAGAATTCCATGATGTTGACGCCGCGCTGACCCAGCGCAGGCCCGATTGGCGGGGATGGAGTAGCACTGCCGGCCTTAACCTGCAGCTTGATATAGCCTTCAATCTTCTTGGCCACGATGGGCTCCTTTTCTTCCTATCAGGAGCAAAGCCCCCTCAGAGTGAGCGGTCAAGCAAGGGCCAAAACCCTCTCCCGCGCGGAATCACCTGCCCGTTGCCAGACATGCGAAGAGCGCGCCCCTAGCGTAATGTTTGGCCAATGGGAAGGGGTGTTGCGGCAATAGGGGTCAGTTCGAAATGTCATTGGCAGGTTTTTCGCGCACCCCGGCATCCCAGCGCACCGCTACCGCGCCATAAGTGCTGACTGCATAGGGCATAACGAATGTCAGAACCAGTTTGAGCCAGTTGATTGGAGCTACCCCAAACACCGCGTCGCCTTGATTTATGAAGTTGAGCGCGGTGCCTACAATCAGCGCCACCTTGAGCGAACGTAAAGGGACACCATCTGACGAGGCCAAATGCCAAACAAGCCCAAGGGTTTGGCGAGTTTTAGGCGTTCTGGCTGGCGGCATTGGTGTCAGTCCTCCACTATCTGCATGGCCTCGCCTGCCGGACGCATAGCGCGTCCGCTCCACCAGCGGCGTATCGCCCGGCGGGCAGGCTGTTCGATCCAGCGCAGCGACATGTCGGACAGCGTCAGCGCCAGCGTCACGAAGCACAGGTAATAAGCCGAGCGCATGGCCAGCGAGCCGATAAATTCGCCGCGCACGTTGACGATTAGATCGATCAACGGCCCGTGGATCAGATAGATGCCAAAACTGCGGTCGCCAATCCAGCGAAACGGCGCGGCTTCCATCAGCGGCAGCCGCAAGGCGAGCAGCAGCGCGCTGGGCCAAGCCAGCAGAAGCATCGGCAGCAAGGGGCTGAACTGCCAAGTGGGGACGGTCAGCCCGGCTATCAGCCCGGCCGCGAGCAGCCACGCAGGCACTTTGGAAAGGGGGTCGCGCGCCAGCCACAGCGCTTGCCCGATGAAAAAGCCCAGAACGCCGCGCGGGATGAGGTCGGCCACCCATGGGCCCTCGGACTGGCCGTGGAACACCAGCATCGCCGCCCCCCAGCACACCGCCAGCACCGTCATGCCCAGCGAAGTCCGCCGACCGAACGAAGCGGCCACGGCAAACAGCAAATAGCACAGGCACTCGATCGAGATCGACCAACTGGGCCCGTTGAAGCTCAGGCCAAACGGCTGGATGAACGCTTGCAGCATCAGCAGGTTGGCGATGAACGCCCCCGGCGTGTTGGCCGCGCGGCCAAAGGCAACGACAGCAACGAGCAGCAGCATGACCAGATGCAGCGGATAGAGCCGCGCCACCCGCGCCACGGCGAATTCACCGATCTGCCGTCGCCCGTTCAGCACCGCGCCGCCGCGATAGACATGGGCAAAGATATAGCCGGACAGCACGAAGAACAGGTCAACGAACGTCCAGCCCCACTGCCGCAGCCAGGTCAGCGGCGCGATCTGCTCTGGATCGGTAAGCTGTCCGCCCGCAAATAACAGGCTGCCATGGTAGGTGAAAACAACTCCGCAGGCCGCAAGCCCGCGCAGGCCATCAAGCCGGGTGAGCCGGACTATGGAACGGGGGGCTGAATCAGGCGATCTGGTCATCAACCGACTACCGGCCCGGCCAGCCCGGTGCGCGCCCTCGCCCTTGCCCGGACCCGTCGGATTTCCCCGCGCGAGGGAACCTCAAGCCAACGGTAGGAAGCGTCGCTCAGCAACAGAACCGCGACCAGCAATCCGATTTGCCAACCCAGCACTTGCACGGTGCCAAAAGCCCGCGGATGGACCAGCGACGCCGCTTTCAGGATCAGCGGAAAGTTGATCAGATAGATGGCATAGCTGCGATCACCGAGCCAGACCATCACCGGGTGTTCGAACGCTGCGGAGCGTAAACCCAGCAGCAACACCGCAGGCCACGCCAACAGCGAAAGCGGCAATAGCGGACTGTAATTTCCGCTCTGCAACCAGAACCCGGTCAGCATAACTATTATAAGTACCGGGCTCGGGATGCGAATCAACCAGTACCGCCAGTGCCACATCGCCTGGCCAAGGAAAAACCCCAACATGCCCCGGCGCAGCATATCATCGATCCACGGACCGCCTGGATCGCCCTGCGTCGCGATCCGCCAGATCGGCCACAGGATCAGCGCAGCCGTTACGATCAGAAGTACACGTCGCCCGGCCATGCAACTCAGAACGAATATCATGTAACACGCGACCTCAACCGAAAGGGACCAGCTCGGCCCGTCAAAACTGCGGGCGGGCGTGACGATGAATGACTGCAACATCAGCAGATGCGCTAAAAACGCACGGGCGGTATTTTCAGGATTGTCCGCCATGATGATCGCACACAGCACCAAGGTAACAACGTGCAGAGGGTAAAGTCGGGCAAAGCGGGCGATCCAGAAATCGCCGAAATCACGCCAATGACGCGGTCCCTCACCGCTCAGATAGACATGTGCAAAGACATAGCCAGACAGCAGAAAAAACAGATCAACCAGCGTCCAGCCCGAATGCTCAAACCAGTCGGCAAAGTGAAACGGCGGGGGCTGAGCAAGCGGCCAACTGGCGAAATAAAAGAAAATATGGTGCAACACAACGCCCACCGCAGCAACGCCGCGCAGGCCATCAAGTCGTGCCAATCGCGCCGGGCCGAGGCTATGGGCGGAGGCCAGACCTGTTCGTGCAATCCCACCCTTCATACGACGGGCCTAGATTACTGGCGTTGGTAAACCGTTAACGATGATATTGGATCGCGGGGGATATGCGTTCAAACCAAGCAAGAACCCCGCCGCCCCTCTGCCGAAAGCAGGAGGGCAGCGGCATGCAGGTCGGCGAACTTACTTCGCCAGTTCGACGTGTTCGAAGTCCAGTTCCACTGGCGTGGCACGCCCAAAGATCGACACCGACACCTTGACGCGGTTTTTGTCGAAATCGAGTTCCTCGACGACGCCGTTGAACGTCGCGAACGGGCCTTCGAGAACCTTGACCGAATCGCCGATTTCGTAGTCGACGCTGATTTCGCGGCGCGGCTCGGCAGCGGCCTTTTCGCGGGCACCGAAATAGCGGGCAGCCTCGCGGTCCGAAATCGGCTGCGGCTTGCCGTTGGTGCCGAGGAAGCCGGTGACTTTCGCGGTATTCTTGATCAGGTGATAGACATCGTCCGTCAGCCCCAGCTTGGCCAGCACGTAACCGGGCATGACCTTGCGCTCAACCTGAACCTTCTTGCCGCGCTTGACCTCGGTGATTGTTTCGGTCGGCACTTCGACCGCCTCAACCAATTGGGTCAGGCCAAGGCGTTCTGCCTCGGACAGGATGGAATCGCGAACCTTGCTCTCGAAACCGGAGTAGGCGTGAATGATGTACCAGCGGGCCATGTTTCTCTCTAGTCTGGTCAGGCGAGCTTAAGCAGCAGGCGCACGGTTTCACCGAACAGCGTATCAATTCCCAGAAAGAACACCGCCAGAATGACCATCATGATCGCGACGAAAATCGCGGTGGTCACAGTTTCCTGACGAGTCGGCCAAACGACCTTGCGGGCTTCCGCACGGACCTGGTTGACGAATTCTGCCGGGCTGAATTTTGCCATGGCTGGTGCTCAATGCTGCTAATTGCTGAAACGATCCCTTCCGCCACAGATACAAGCGCCGTCCCGGAGGCCCTAGAATTTCAAGGCAACCGGGAGGAAACTGGTCTCCGATGTCGGGAGGTGACGGTCAGTTAGCGTCGCACGACCGGATTTGCAAGCCGCGCCAGCAGCGAATGCTCGGTGCGCTGCACGATCACTGCTCCGGCGGGCAGGTGCGAGGGAGCCAGATCGCCGATATACCACAGATATTCGGCCCGTCGGGTTGGTGTAGATTGAGCTGGAGCAAATTGGGAAAGATCGACCGGAACGCCCTCCGCGACGGCGATTCGCTGTCCGGGATCGACGAACGCCGGGTCGGGTTGCACCAGTTGCAACATGTGCAGGCCCGGAATGGCAAAGTGGGCATTGGTCAGTGCGTCGCGCCGAACGGTGGCATAGGCAAAAAGGTGACTGAACGGCGGCTGCTGCCAGTTCGCCTCGTGATAAGCCCACGCCCCCGCCACGACCGCGCCTTGCGGCACATGATCGAGCGCGCCCAGCATGGCGGTCGTCTGGCGCGAATCGCGGTCCCAGGCCGCCGTGGTCACCGCCAATCGCATTGCAAACGGCAGCGCGGCCAGTGCCATCACCACGAACAGCCGCCGCCCACTCAGCGCAGGCAGCCGCACCGCAAGGCAACCCGCCGCCAGCGCCACGGGGACCAGCCGGTAATCGGCAAAGTCGCCGCCGCCGAAATGGCGCGGCATTACGAATGTGAGAACCGCCAGCATGACCGCGGCCCAGCCCAGCCGTCCGTCAATCAGCCCCCGGCCCCATGCGATCAGCGGCAGGGCGACCAGCAGCGCCATAGTCAGCAGATCGAGCATGGCCGCCTGATCGCGCAGGCCCATCACCCAGTTGCTCAGCTTGTCCGTGACCGCGCCTGAGCCATACGTCAGCGCTCCGCTCGCCCCTGCGCCAAAGAACACCAGCAGCGCGGCGGGCGGCCACAGCGGCCATGTCGCCAGAATCGCGCGCAGCAGGTCTTTGGCTCCACGGCGGACGCTCCATTCATATCCGAACACCAGCACGCCCAGAATGCCCCAGCCCGACAAGTGACAGAGCCATACCAGCGGCGCGATCACCAGGAACAGCGCGGGTCGCCAGCGCTTGCCCGCCAGCACTATCCATAATGCAAAGGCGAAAAACGCCAGCGCCTCGGCCAGACTGAAGTTGAGGAAACCCAAGAGCAGCGATGGCGACCACACAGTCGCCAGCGCCAACAGCGCGCCCGGCCCCACCCGGCGGTTGAGCGCGAGGTCGGTCGCCAGAAACGACAGTCCCAGCAGCGCGGGGATCGTCGCCACCAATATGCGCCCGGCAAGCTCCAGCCCAAACATGGCAGCCAGCGGACGGATCAGCAGATCGGTGCCCAGATTGGGCGTCCACTCCCATGTAAAGCGGTAGAACCGCGCCAGATCGGCGCTATGCCCGATATTGAGCATGACATGCCAGCGCGCCAGATGCGCCGGATAGTCGGACATCTGCGGATAGCGGGCCACCAGCGCCGGCAGCATGGCCAGCAGCGCCAGTATCGCGCCCGCGCCCAGCAGGGACTTTTCGAGCGGCTGGCGGCTGTGGTCAGCCGCGCTCAGTGCATTGGCTCCGCAGGCTTGGCAGGGAGTTGCGCCGCCGCCGGGTGCAGCCGGTACATGATCGAATGCCGCGAGCGATAAATCTCCTCTGCCCCGGCAGGCAGCGATGCCGGATCAAGCTCGCCGATGTACCACAGGAAATCGGCCGTCTTCGCGGGGCCGAAATCGGCGAGGTCTACCGTCTTTGGCCCGCGCACCATGAAGCGCTGCGAGGGATCGGTGAAGTTCCACTCCGGCGTGCGCAGCTCCAGCATATGGACGCCGGGAATCGCGAAATGGGCATTGGTCAGCGCATCACGCCGGACGGTGGAATAGCAGCCGATGTGGCCGAACAGGAAGGTCCGCCAGCCGCCCATCGGCTCGCGCACCGCGCTCGCGACCCGTGCGCCGCGCGGCACGTGATCCAGCCCGCGGAGCATCTGCGCAACGTCGTGCGAATGCGCCTGCCAGGACAGCGTCGTCACCGTCAGGCGCACCAGAAACGGCAGCGCGGCCAGCGGCATGACCCAGACCGGCGGGCGCCAGTCTATCGCCAGCGCCCCCAGCATCAGCGCCACGCCGATCAAGCGGTAATCGGCATAGTCACCGCCGCCGAGATGGCGCGGGATGACGATGGCCAGCACGGCGGTAATCAGCGCCGCCCACGCCAGCCGACCATCGAGCCGCCGCCACAGCAGCGCGACGAACGGCAGACCGACGAACAGCACCGCTGAACTCAGGTCGAGCCACTTCACCTGATCGCGCAGCGCGGTTTTCCACTCGACCCACTTCACCAGCATCACGCGCTTGCCATAGTCCAGCGATCCGGGTGCCTGCGCGCCTGCCAGCAGGGTCGGCACGATAGGCAACCACAGCGGATAGGTCGCCAGCGCGGCGCTGATCAGGTTGCGTCGCTGCCGCCACTCGTAAGCGAAGACCATCACCCCCAGCACGCCCCAGCCCGACTGGTGACACAGCCACACCAGCAGTCCGATCGGCACGAATGCCGCCGCGCGCCACTTGGCCCCTGCCGATTTGACCCAGAACGCAAAAGCGAACAGCGCCAGCGCCACGGACAGTGTGAAATTGAGGAAACCCATTAGCAGCGCCGGGGACCAGATCGTCGCCATCGCCAGTGCCGCGCCGATGCCGGTCCGCCCGCGCAAAGCGCGCTCTACCGAGATCAGGCCCAGACCGGTCAGCACCGGGATCAGGACGACAATGATTCGCCCGCCCACTTCCAGCCCGAACAGCCATGACAGCGGAAAAATCAGCAGGTCAGCGCCCAGATTGCCCGACCATGCCAGCCGGAAACCGTAGTACTTCGCCAGAACCGGGTTCTGCCCATAATCGAGCATGACGTACCAGCGCGCCAGATGCGCCGGGTAGTCGGTCATTTGCGGATAATGCGCGATGATCGCGGGCAGGCAGGCCAGTATGGCCATCGCCAGCACAACCAATGTCCACCAGTCCGGCGTCCACGCATGGGGACGGCGGGTGGTGGCAGGAGTGGAGGGACTCGAACCCACGGCCCTCGGTTTTGGAGACCGATGCTCTACCAACTGAGCTACACTCCTATGGGCGCGGACGGGCCTCTAATCGCCAGTGCCGGTTATGGCAAGTGTCCTGTTACGGAACCTGGCGCAGGGTCAAGCCGCCGCGGTGACTTATCCGGCGATGAAGCAGCTGACAGCGTGACAATGGACCAGACAGCGGCGTCGGGCGTGGGTTCATGCCGGTTGCACGCGATTAGTGCCAGATGACGTTAGATTGCGACTGGCTGCCCGCCATTTTGGTACAATACTACGTTAAATTACGTATATATTTTGGAGGTAATTAATAACATACACCGACTGGAAGTTATATCGATTCGCTTATACATTCACGATAGTTAAGAACAGTACACCAAACTAATTCGAATCTGGAGCCGGATGTTAAACGTCTGGCCACCTGCCATGCTTCGTGTGCACGGCCGGGTAACCGGAAATTGCGTAAAAGGATTTCTTA
>JBDUBN010000113.1:0-7285 GCA_040004085.1 Novosphingobium sp. | reverse complement strand
ATCGATGGTATTTGTAGTTATTGATCGTGACAACCACGATTTATTTAATGATGCTATTGGCCTCGCGGAAAATTATTCTGCTGTAGACGATAGGCTAAATTTAATTGTTTCTTATCCCAGCTTTGAACTTTGGCTTTTGCTTCATGAACAGTTCACAAGGGCGCCCATGACGCAGGCAGAGGCGTTTTCTAGATTGAAGAAGGCTGTGCCGGAATATGAAAAATCTTCGGCTGAGATTATGGACAGATTTATAGCCAAACTAGATGATTCAGCGATGATCTATGCGAAGCGCTCAATTGCTGAGGCGAGACAGGTGTCGGAATTCAATTCGTCTACGGTGGTTCACGAAATGATTGAAAAAATTCTGACTAGTTAACCGAACGTCCCCCTTTCCTACACCCCATCACCTGACATATCCCTGCTGATTCGCTTTTTGTTCTCCAGCCAAGGAGTCGCGGGTTATGTCGGATGGTTGCAGCAATCACTCTTCAGGTTTTGGGCGCGGGTGGATTCCGGTGGGGCGGGATATTGGGTTGCCGGGGGATGATGAGCCGTTTGTGAAAGGCGCAGACGATAAATCCTCCCCGGAACGGGGAGGTGCCCTGAAAGGGCGGAGGGGTCCCACCTCTGCGGTGGGCGAAGCGATTGGGGATGGGGGGGACCCCTCCGTCAGCCGCTTCGCGTCTGCCACCTCCCCGTGCCGGGGAGGATTTGAACGGGAGGGGGGAAGTAGGCCTAACCACAATTCGTGGACTCCGGCGCGCAGGGCTTTGTTTTTGCGGGTCCTGTCGGAAGAGGGCAATGTGCGGGTGGCGGCGGGGCGGTCGGGGCTTTCGGCGCAGTCGGCCTATGTCTTGCGGCGGCGGGACTATGCGTTTTCGGTGGCTTGGGACACGGCGCTGGGGCTGGCGCGCGAGCATGTGGCGCAAGTCTTGGCCGACCGGGCGCTGTACGGCGTGGACGAGCCGGTGTTCTATCACGGCGAGGAGGTGGCGCGGCGGCGGCGCTTTGATGCGCGGTTGCTGTTGGCGCATATGGCGCGGCTCGACCGGGCGGTTGAGCTGAGCGAACATGCAGAGGCGCGGGCGGACCGCTTTGACGAGGTCTTGGCGGTGGTGGCGGGCGAGCAGTTTGCCGAGGGCATGGCGACCACGGCGGTTGACGGCGAGCAGTTCGATCACCTGCTGCCGCGTTGGCGTGATGACCATCTTGAGCAGGCGGGGCTGCACTTGTCACACCGCCGCCGCCTGATTGCCCGGCAAGCCGCTTGGGACGAATGGCAGGAGTGGGACGCGCGCACCAAGGCTTGCGTCGATATGCTGGAGGAGGCGGTTGCGCGGGAGGATGGGGCGCCGGAAGAACGGGGTGGGGTTGAGGTGAAATCGGCGGTTATGGCTGCAGTTGGCGCGGGGCGGGTAAGGCGGCGGGGGAATTCGCCCAGGACTGTGTCAACAGTGTCAACCTTGGTCGGATGGGGGCGGAACGGGGTCGCGATCAAGATCAGGCCGCATGACCAGCTTCCACGCCATGATCAGCAACAGGCTGTGGGTTATGCCAATGGCGAGGTAATCGATCATCCGGGCAGGTTAGCGGGCAGTGGTTTATGGGCGATTAAGCCTCAGATGAAGTCAGCAGCCCACGGCTCAGGGTTGGACTGGCGCTACCGGTCCAGTCCAGCCGCCTGCTGTCGCCACGTAAAGCCGCGCCACGTTGATGAACTGGCGCGAGCGGGCGTCGACCATTGCCAGCCGAGCCTGCTGTGCGCCACGGCTGGCGTCGAGCACTTGCAGAATTCCGCTGTAGCCGACCTGAAAGCTGCGGCGCGACAGGCCGAGTGAGCGATCGGCAACGCTGGCGGCCTGCCCGCGCAAGGCCACGGCCTCGGCATCGTTGCCCAGTGCGGCAAGCAGGTCTGAAACCTGCCCGAATGCTTCCAGCACGGTCTGCTGATAGCGCGCTGATGCGGCACGCGTTTCCGCTTCTGCACCGCGCTTCTCGGCTTTCAGGGTGCCGCCGTGAAAGATCGGCGCGGTCAGGCCAGAGATCAGGTTGAAGCCGTTGGACGAGCCGCTGAACAGGTCTTCCGGATGGGTGGTGGCCTGCTCGAAACTGGCGCTGAGGTTGATGTTTGGATAGAGCCGCGCGGTGGCTACGCCGATGGCGGCGGTCGCGGAATGCAGCCGCGCCTCAGCGGCGAGAATGTCGGGGCGCTTGTGGACCAGTTCGGAGGGCAGGGTGACGGGGACTTCCGACGGCAGGCGCATGGCTGCAAGGGAGAAGTCGGTCGGTCCCAGGTCTGCCGGGGTTATGCCGACCAGCACCGCGAGCATGTCACGCGCTTCGGCGCGCTGCTGTTCCAGTTGCGGCAAACCCGCCTGATCCTGCGTAAGTTGGCCCTGCGCACTCAGCACTTCGACCAGCGTGCCCTCGCCGCCTTTGCGCTTGGCTTCGGTAAGCGCCACGTTGCGCTGGTCTTCGGCGATCAGCGCGCGTTCGGTGGCAATGCGATCATTCAGCGCTGCGAGCGTCAGCACCTGCACGACGACGCGGCCAGCGATGGTCAGATGCGCGGCCTCAGCCTCACGCGCCAAAGCCTCCGTATCGGCGGTCGCCTGTTCGCTGGCGCGGCGCGCACCGCCGAACAGGTCGAGATCATAGCTGACCCCGCCGCCGACCGAGTAGAGTGTAAAGGGCTTGACGCTCAGTCCAGGGCCGAGCGATCCCGGATCAAGTCCAAATGCCGCCAGATTGACCTTTTCATGCTCCAGCCGAGCGTTGGCATCGACTTGCGGCAATTGCCTGCCTGCAACCGCGTGGACGCGTTCCTGCGCGCGTTCCAGGGTTGCCACGCTGGCGGCCAGCGAGTGATTGCCAGCCAGCGCGCGATCAACCAGCGCATCCATTTCGCTGGAGCCGAACGCAGTCCACCAACGCTGTGCCGGTCCGCTACCAAAGCTGGCGGCTGGTCCCTTCGCGCCAGCACCGGATGCAGCGTAAACATCGCCGGTGGGGGCGGCAGGCGCGGTGAAGTTCGGCCCAACGGTCTTGCAACCGGCCAGCAGAGCCAACGGCAACACCGCCGCCGCCAGTTGATTGCGCCGGATCACTTCGCTCTGCCTGAGACATTGCCCGGCGCCATCGGCGGCGTATCCGCGCCAAACAGGTGGCGCTGGTGGCCGGTGTCGACCGTAACCGCAACGCTGAGTCCGGCGTGAAGTGGTAGGTCGGCGGGCTGTTCGTCCAGCGCAATTTCGACGGCGAGGCGCTGAGTTACCTTCACCCAGTTGCCGGTCGCGTTTTCAGCCGGCAGCACAGAAAAGCTGTTGCCTGTGCCCGGGCTGAAGCTGGACACATGTGCCTTCAACTCCCGGTCGGGATAAGCATCGATGGTGACCTTGGCGGGTTGGCCAAGCCGCATGTAGCGCAGCTGGCTTTCCTTGAAATTGGCCTCGATCCAGTAATGTTTGCCGGTCAGCACAAAGATTGGCCGCGAGGCAGAGACATAGCTGCCGACCTGCAACTGGTTGACCTTGGTGACGATGCCGTCCTGCGGCGCGCGGACCACGGTGTCGTTCAGTGATATCCTTGCCTGCTGGACCATCGCGCTGGCCTGACGCGGGCCAGGCAGTGCTTCGGGCGACCCACTGGGGAGTTTTGCGGCAACGCTGGCGGCCTTGGCCTGCGCGGCGACAATATTGCTTTGCGCAGTGGCGATGGCCAGTTCAGCCTGATCGACTTGTGCCTGCGAGGAAATACCTTCCTTCAACAAGGCGCGCTGGCGGGCGGCGTCCGAACGGGCAAAGGCCAGTTGCGCTTCGGCGTTGCGGGTATCGGCAATCTTTTCCTGGAGATCGGCGCGGGTCGAGCCGACATTGACGAGCGCGCCCGAATATTGCGCCTCGGCCTGAGCCAGATTGGCCTGAAAACTTGCAGGATCGATGCGGAACAGCACTTGCCCGGCCTTGACCATCTGGTTTTCGGTGACGTCGACCGAGATGACCCGGCCGCTGACATTGGCGGCGATCATGACCTTGCCGGTCTGCAACTGGGCATTGTCGGTTTCGACATAGCGCCCGCCGCTGAGATAGAACCACAGTGCCACGGCCGCCGCGATCACCAAGGCGCCGATCATCAGCGGCCTGCGCAAGGACGACCGCTCCCTGGAAAGTTCCCCCGAATCGCTGCGGGAAGCCTGTGTATCGCTCACGTAAATCTCCGAAACACCGCAAATGCAGTATCGATCAGCTGGCGATACTAAGCAATGCTATAATCAGCAAGGGGATATGGCGTGCTGATGCGATATTTGATAGTCCCATCTGCGTTTTGATGCCGCTGCAAGCCCAGCCGCCGCCCACTATTCAGCCAGAAACGCCCTGACGTCGGCAAGGAACCGACCGAGCTGATCGTGGTGTAACCAGTGGCCCGCCTCGGCATATTCGATATGGCGGATGTCGCGGAAAAATCCCGGACGCGGGTCATTCGGCTCCATGGCGAAAAAGCTGGCGTCCCCGCTCATCAACAGCACCGGACACGTGATCGCGGCCCACAGTTGCTCGACCTCGCCGGGGGGCATGTTATTGGGCCTCCAGACATTAAGATAGTTGTCAAACTTCCAGCTCCATGTGCCGTCCTCGTTGCGGCTGGCACCATGCACGGTGAGGTGGCGGGCTTGCTCGTCCGAGAGAAAGCTGTTTTCCGCCTTCATGCGCGCAAATGCTTCCTCGATAGTCTTGTAACGTTTTGGCTGGCGCCCCGCCGCCGCGCGTTTGTCATTGATCCATTCGCGCAACTGGTCGGCAAAACCGACCTCTCCTCGCACCGCCAACAGGGCGGCGGGAGGGCCGAGGCCCTCGATATTGACCAGCTTGCGCACTTTGTCCGGGTAAAGTCCGGTGTAGCGCGCAGCGATGTCGCCGCCCAACGAATGCGCGACAATCGTCACCTGTTCGTGGCCCAAAGTGTGCACCAGTTGCGCGAAGTCATAAATGAATGCGCTCGCCGAGTAATCACCCTCGGGCGACCAAGCGCTGTCGCCGTGCCCGCGTAAGTCTGGCGCAATGACGTGCCAGTCCTTCGCCAGATCGGCGGCCACCCAGTCCCAACTGCGGCAATGATCGCGCCCGCCATGCTGCAGGATCAGCAGCGGGGCGTCGGGGTTGCCCCAATCGACATAGTGGAGCCGCAGCCGCTGCGAGATGAAGCTGTTCGATGTGGGACCGATGACATCCATCGCTTGCAAATGGGGGGAGCGGCGCGCGGCGTCAATATTGCGATGCAAAATCGAGCGCGCGCGCCGAGCTGACTAGAACTCCAGTTCGAGGTTCAGCCGGAACATGCCGTCAGCGTCGTCCTTTGCCTTGGCCAAGGCTATCAGGTAGCCGGTTTCCACCTTCAGCGGCACGCCGAGACCCAGGATGCGGAATTTGACGTTGGGGCCGACGAAATGTTCGGCGCGCGGCGCAAAATCGCGAAACGTGCCCAGTTCGCCGAATGCGGCGACGCCCAAACGCAAGTTGTCGGCCACAGCGACGTCGGCAGAGGCGGCGTAGCCCAACTCGACCGGATCGCCCGAACGCAGCGGTTTGGCGGCGATCAGGTTGAAGCGCAGGTCGGTCACGCGACCGCGGTATTCCAGCAGCAGCTTGCCTTCCAGCTTGTCAGTGCCGCTGACCACCGCTTCGTACTCGCCGTAAACCCCGACGTCGATCGGGCCGATGCGGGCGACGTTCTGGATTACCTCGATGCTGAATGCTTCCAGCTTGCGCGGTGCGCCGACTTCCTTCTCGAACTCGGCAACGGCGGCGACGCGGGTGTGCCCGGTCACGCCATAGCCGGCTTCCAGCACCAGGCCATCTTCGCCGCCATCCGGCCCGCCCGCCAGTA
The DNA here is from genome assembly GCA_040004085.1 of Novosphingobium sp. Classification (GTDB taxonomy): domain Bacteria; phylum Pseudomonadota; class Alphaproteobacteria; order Sphingomonadales; family Sphingomonadaceae; genus Novosphingobium. The sequence goes on along the minus strand of JBDUBN010000113.1, from coordinate 1,402 downwards.
TGCCGTAGCGCGTTTCGATTTCCAGTTCGTGCGGTTCAACCGTAGCGCTGTAAACCTCGCTGCCCATTCCCGGCGCGGCATAGGCAGCGGCAGGCAGCGCGAGCGCGCCGATCATGAAAGCGGCGCCGGTAATGTTATTGGAACGAATCATTGAATCCCCCTTGCGGCGCCCCAGCTATTGCGAAGCACTCGCATTTGCAAGGTCGCTAATTCGCATGGAGGTGCGGTGTGCGTCTTTGATCTGGAACAAATCGCAGCTGTGATACGGGACAAATCACAGCTGCGGACTCGCTTTTTGCCCGTGACGTTTCTATTTCGCGGCTGCGGCCCGATCTACGATGGTATCGCCGCAACGGTTATGGAGGGCATATGACCACGCACAAAACCCGCATGTTGATCATCGGCTCCGGCCCGGCTGGGCTGTCAGCCGCGATCTACGGTGCGCGCGCGGGCATGCAGCCGATCGTCGTGCAGGGGCTGCAGCCGGGCGGCCAGTTGACGATCACCACCGACGTCGAAAACTATCCCGGCTTTCGCGACGTGATCCAGGGTCCGTGGCTGATGCAGGAAATGCAGGCGCAGGCCGAACACGTCGGCACGCGCATGCTGTGGGATACCATTGTCGACATCGATCTCACCTCATCGCCCTTCCGCGCGACCGGCGACGGCGGCGATATCTATGAAGGCGACACCTTGGTGATCGCGACCGGTGCGCAAGCCAAATGGCTGGGCGTTCCGGGCGAGCAGGAATTGAGCGGCAAGGGCGTCTCCGCCTGCGCCACCTGCGACGGCTTTTTCTATCGCGGCAAAAAGGTCGTGGTCATCGGCGGTGGCAACACTGCCGTGGAAGAGGCGCTGTACCTGACCAATCATTCCAACGACGTGACCGTAATCCATCGCCGCGACAATTTCCGTGCGGAAAAAATCCTGCAGGACCGGCTGTTTGCTCATCCCCATATCAAGGTTTTGTGGAACAAGGCGGTCGATGGGTTTATCGGCGAGAACGACGCCATCGGCCTGACCGGCGTGGCTCTGACCGACACGGTTACGGGCGTGAAGTCGGTTGAACTGACTCAAGGCGCGTTCGTCGCCATCGGCCATGCGCCGGCCACGGAACTGTTCAAGGGCAAGCTGGAACTCGACGGCAATGGCTACATCATCGTCCAGCCCGGCACGCCCAAGACGGCTATCCCCGGCGTGTTCGCGTGCGGCGATGTCATGGACCACATCTACCGTCAGGCCGTGACGGCAGCAGGCACCGGCTGCATGGCCGCGCTCGATGCCGAACGGTTCGTGGCCGAGCGCGACTTTGCGGCACAAACGGCGCTGGTTGCTGACGGCGTTATCTAGAGCCAGATGACGTTAGATTGCACCGCCGTGACGGAGCCAAATTTGGTTCAGG
>JBDUBN010000112.1:0-7320 GCA_040004085.1 Novosphingobium sp. | reverse complement strand
TTATCACATGTCGATAATTGACCTCTCTTTATAAGGTGGGCTACACATCGCGCCGATGGATCATGCTGAACCTCTCGACCAAAACGCCGCAGTAGCAGGGGAAAGCGGTGCGCTCGCACCGATAGCGTCGGCCGACGATCTCTCCTTGGCCGTCGTGAAGCTGCAGGCTGGAGAGCGTATAGTCATCAACGAGCCGCTGCTCGCTGCCTACCAGGCCGCGTCCTCGGTCCACACCATCCGCGCCCTGAAATCCGATCTCGAAGCGTTCGACCTGTGGTGTCGGCGTGTGAAGCGTGTCGCGCTGCCGGCAACGCCGGAAACGGTGGCGGACTATCTCGACGCGCGGGCAGGGCAGGGGAGCAAGCCCGCGTCGCTCGGCCGCTACAAGGCGTCGATTGCCAAGATCCACCAACTGCTCGAGCTCAAGGATCCGACACCGGCTTCGTTGGTGAAGTTGCGGCTGCAGGCGATCCGTCGTCGTCTTGGGACCGCGCAAACGCAGGCGCGGCCGCTGCGGTTCAAGGGACCGGTACGGAATGTGGAGCGCGACGAACCGCGCGGGCTCAATGTTCGGGCGCTGCTGGAGAGCTGCGCGGAGGATCTGCCAGGCCTGCGGGATCGCGCTCTGCTCTCTGCTGGCTATGACACAGGCCTGCGCGCGTCGGAACTCGTGGCGATCGTCGCCGAGGATATCATCGAGGCGATCGATCCCGACGCCCGCCTTCTGACCATCCGGCGCAGCAAGGGCGATCAGGAGGGGGAGGGGGCAACTGCCTATCTGAGCCCGCGGACCGTTCGGGCGATTGCGGCGTGGACGGACGCGGCGGGCATTGAGGCTGGGGCGGTGTTTCGGCGCGTGAACGCGCGGCGCTACAAAGCCAGGGCGGCGGTGCGAGGGAGGTCGATCGACAGCATCTCAAGCCGTGAGGCATGGGATCTCCGCAAGACGCTGCCGAAACGGGCTGTGCCAGCGCGAGTGGAGTATGATGTGGGGGATGGTGCTCTCCATCCTGCGTCGGTCGGGGCGATCTATCGCGCCATAATCCAGCGGGCATTCGATGCGGGCGCTCTGGCGGATCTAACTTCCGACGATCTGGCGCGGCTGCTCAAGGGGATCAGCGCGCATTCGACGCGGGTCGGGCTCAACCAGGACCTGTTTGCCAGCGGCGAAGATCTGGCCGGCATTATGGATGCATTGCGATGGAAGTCGCCGCGCATGCCGCTCGCCTACAACCGCAATCTGGCGGCGGAGCAGGGGGCTGCGGGTAGGCTGATGGCGAAGATTGGGTGACCGAAGTTGGCCGCTAACGGACGCTCCGATCAGCGTAATTTGCGCGCCACAAAGGCTGACTTACACGTTTGGCGTGGCTTACCAATGGTTGCATCAGGCCGGCCGCCATGGTCTGAGCGTCTCTACATCATCATGAATTGAATTATGCTTCGATCGTGACACAACGATGCTCCAATAGGCTTTGAGCGCGGCTATGCTCAGTGGGACAGCACCAAAAAAGATGAAAATCAAATCGCCGGGTAAGCGCATCCATTCGAGTTGACGTGCGACTGCGCTGCCGGTGTAATCAATGCTGCGTGCGTGCCAATAGCCATGCTGCACCACATCCCAGACCTGCAGAACTCCAGAAGGAAACAAGCTGAGGACCACCATTGACGCGAGCCCGATGTTGGTCCCCCAGAAACCGATGCGGATATATTTTTCGATGCCTGACCAGCGCGCCATGTCAGTCGTCTGGCGCAGCACAAACACCATCAGGGCTAGCGCGAGCATTCCGAAGACGCCCATCATGGCGGCGTGGCCGTGATTGGGCGTCAGGATCGTTCCAACCTCATAATAGCTCACGATCGGCAGATTGATCATAAATCCGAAAACGCCGGCACCGAGGAAATTCCAGAACCCCACCGCCATGAGGAAATAAAAGGTCCACTTGTGGGATAGTGCCGAGGCGCCGCCCTTTTGGCCGGTTTCGCCGCGTGTCGTGCGGACAAAATCCCATGCGTCGAGCGTCAGCAGCGTCAAAGGCACGACTTCCAGCGCGGAGAACAGCGCGGATGCCGCCATATTGATCTGGGTCTGGCCTGAGAAGTACCAGTGATGGCCAGTCCCCATCAGGCCGCCGAGGAAATAGAGGATCGCGTCGAGATAAATGACGCGCAACGCGGTGTTCCGCCCCGTGAGGCCTAGCTGGAACAACATCAGCGCGACCACGGTGGTTGCGAAGAATTCGAAGAATCCCTCAACCCACAGATGGATGATCCAGAAGCGCCAGGTGTCGACCACTGTAAAGTTGGTCTTGGCGCCAAAAAAGAGGGCGGGAACGTAGAAGACGGGAATGGCCAGCGCGCCGAACAGAAACATTCGGGCGATCGGCCTTGCATTGACGTTGGTGACCTGGCTGGGCCGCGCAATCCACCAGAGCATGGCGAACCACCCCAGCAATCCCACGACGAGCAGATACTGCCAGAAGCGGCCGATCTCGAGATATTCCCAGCCCTGGTTGCCGAACAGGAACCACCAGTCGCCAAGCCACCCGGAGATGCCCGCCCATTCGCCAAGGAGACTGGCACCGATGACGACAGCGAAAGCCGCGAACAGAAGATGAATGGCTGCGGGCAGCCAGCGGGGCTCATCTCTCCGGAGCGAGCGGCCGAGAAACAGCGCGGCTGCCACATAGGCTGTCGCGATCCAGAAGATCGCGGTCTGCAAGTGCCAGATGCGCATCAGGTTGCTTGGAAATATAGTCTCGAGCTGGAAGCCGTAGAAACTTCCCGGATCGGCGCGATAATGCGCAACCGCACCACCTACGAGCGTCTGCATCAGAAACAGCAAGGAGACGACAACGAAGAATTTGACGAGGGCGCGCTGGCCGGGGCTTGCCTGCCCCGGGATCACCTGCGGCGTGGCGCTATGGCCCCGCGTAATCCAGCCCAGATAGTCGAATTTGCCAAAGGCGAGCAGGACGGCCGCTATACCGCCAAGCAGTACGATCAGGCTGAGCGCGCTCCACAGCAGCGCTCCGGCCGGAGCAACATTGCCAACGCCGGGATCATAGGGAAAATTGTTGGTGTAGGAATAATCCGCTCCAGGCCGATCGGCGACCGACGCCCAGGCAGTCCAGCAAAAAAAGGCAGTCAAGTCGTGCAATTCTGCCGAATTGGTGATGAGCTTGGGCGCAAGACCGCCGTTGCGTGCTGGGTTGATGAAATAGGCTGTCCAGCGGGCTGTCTGTGCGCGATAGGCGATGGCCTCCGGCGCAGTCAGGTTCAAGGTGTTGCTCGCCGGATCGAATCGATTGGTTTTCAGCGTGACGGCGACCTGACCGCGGATCGACCCTGTCTCGAGTGGGTTAAGAGCGGTCAAAGACTTGGCGAACTGTTGCTGTGCCAGGGACGTGGCTACGCTCTCACCAATCTGATGCAGCGTTTCGGCCGAAAAATCAGGGCCAAGATAAGCCCCATGTCCCCAGACCGTGCCATTGTCCATCAAGCCATAGCGCAGAAATATGGCCTGTCCCGAGCGGATCTGATCGCCTGTGAACAGGGTCTCTCCACTGGCGTCGATAACAGTATCGGGGATGGGCGGCGCGTTTCGATAGGAGAGCATGGTGATCGCCAGAAGACCCGCAAAGCCAAGGATCATCACCATCAGGACTGATCGCAGCCACCATTTCGATAATGGACTGATTTCTGGATCACATTTGGGTTGGGCGGCTTCGTCCATTGCGCGTCTCCTGGCGAAACCGAAGGTTGAAAAAGAGCTGAACGGTCCGGCACAAGTTCAACATCCGAAGTGGGCTCAGCTTACGGTTGGATGCTCGAATAATATCGTGAGCAGCAAGGCTGCATCTTCAATGCCTTCGATGCCATGCTCCTCGCCGCCATCGAGATACGTCCAGTCGCCCGCCTGCAGGATAGCCGCCGCGTCTCCGAGCAATACAGACACCCTGCCACGCAGACAGTGGAGCGTCGCTTGTCCGGCAACATGGTGCGGCGGGATTACGGCGCCAGCATGGACGATGAGATGATCGCCTCAAAGGCCCCGGTTTTGACGAGGGCGGTCGAGTGGTCACCATCTCCGTCCACACCCAAGCGTGAGAGGTGTACGACCTCACCGTGCTGTGCGTGATGAAGTGCCATGATCAATTATCCTTCTACCGTTGTCTGAGGCGGTCAATGCCGACCTGAAATCCATGCGGGCGGGTCGCTGGCAGGAAAGGATTCCCGCGATGCCTCGTCGATTGCGTCGGACTCGGCCTGGCACTGTTGTAGCTGCTCCACCCTCTTTGTTACGGCCGTTTCCAGCGCAGCGCGTTGCGCGAGGATAGAAGTCGTCATCGGTGCGGCGTCTGCAAAATGCTGGGCAACCATCGCCGCCACATGCGCCGCTAGGGATATATCGGATCGTCCGTGGCAAAGCGCATGAACGACGTGCGCGACCGCGTCGATGCGCTCGGGATCCATCGATCTATTTTCCGTATCAGGCACAACGGTCGGACTCCTTCATCGGCTGTCTAAAATGGCGAAAACCCGCGGCTTCCGGCAACCGCACCGATTACGGTAATCAGGCTGAGACCAAGTAGAAGGATATGCGCGCGGTGGAGCAGCCGGACCGCTCCATCCGGAGATCTTGCCGCCCAAACCTCGAACCGGCGACGCAAGATCAGCGGTTCAACGATAAACAGCACCACAAAGAAGATCGACCACACGCATAGCATGGCGTGCATCCACCAGAAATGGAGATCACCGAAGCGATCCCACATTCCTCCGCGCTGGATCATCCACAGGCCGCTTGCGCCCGCGACGAGAAGCCAGATGCGCGCCTGCGGCGCGAATCGGCTTTCGATGCGGTGGAAGGCAGCCAGCCGCTCGGATGATGGCAAGGCTCTGACCGACGGGATGACCACGGTGGTTACAAACGCAACCCCGCCGATCCAGCACACGATGGCCAGGATATGGATCATGCGCGCAATGGTGAGGTCATCCATGTCGGTCGTCCCTTCAGGCGGCGAGGAGTTCGTCGGCGGGGCCGAAGAACTCATAGTGAATCCTGTCCGATGCGACGCCAGCGAGCGACAATGTGGCGACGAACGCGCGCAGGAACGGTCGCGGGCCGCATAGGTAATAGTCTGCTTCTTCGATCGGCGTATGGGTCGTGAGCCACGCCTCGTCGATCAGCCCATCATGGTCATAGTCCCGGCCCGCAACGTCTTGTGCCCTTGGTGTCTGGTAGAAGTTCGTGACGCGGATGTTCGGGCGACCGGTCGCGAGCGCGCGGACGTCCTCCGCTAGTGCATGCGTCGAGCCATCCTGCGTTCCGTGAAGATATTGGACGGGAAGATCAGGATGCTGTTGCGCTATGGCTTCGAGCATTGCGACCATCGGGGTCAGGCCGACCCCGCCCGACATTAGCACGACCGGGCGTTCGGAATTGTCTGTCAGGAAGAACTCGCCTGCGGGTGCGGCGACCTTGAGCACAGTGCCGGGCTTCGCCTGGTCGTGCAGCCAGCCTGAGGCAAGACCCATCGGCTCGCGTTTGACCGAGATACGATAGGTCTCGCCATTGGCTGCTTGTGAAATGCTATAATTGCGTTTGACCGGAGGATGGCCCGGAATCTCAAGCCAGAAGGTCAGATACTGACCGGGCTTGTGGCGAATGACCGATCGCCCGTCGGTGGGGCGCAAAATGAACGAGGTGATGACGCTGCTCTCGGGGCGCACCTCATCGATCGTGAACGTGCGCCAGCCAGCCCAGCCGCCGTCGGCCGTACTGTGTTCCTTGTAGAGCCGCTCCTCGCGCGCGATCAGGATATGGGCCAGGAACCAATAGGCTTCGCCCCAGGCAGCGAGAATCTCTTCTGTGGCGGCATCGCCGAGCACGGCCTTGATGGCACCGAGCAGCGCTTCGCCGACATGGGGATAATGTTCGGGCAGGATCTGCAGACCGACATGCTTTTGAGCAATCCGCTCGACCGCTGGGGCAAGAGCACCTAGATTCTCGATGTTCGCCGCATAAGCGAGGATCGCTGCGGTCAACGCGCGCGGCTGTGATCCGGAGTCGCCATGGTGCGACTGGTTGAACAGGTCGCGGATCTCGGGATTTTCGAACATCCGCGCGTACATTTCATGGACAATATCGAGACCATGGGCTTCGAGTGCGGGAACCGTGGCTTTGACGAGCGTGATCGTGCGCTCGCTGAGTGTCTGTGACATCAACGTCTCCTGTCGTGATAATGGATTAGGCTGGCGCGAGCGGGTTTAGCCGCCCGGCGGTTCACTGTAGAAATCGACCCGCATCTTCATCGCCCCGATCGGTTCGACAAAATGGGGCTGTTCGGGAAGCAATGGTCCCGGGGTGTCGGCATCGAGCAGAAGTTCGGAAGGCGGCTCAAGATAGCTAAGTTTCACTGTGCCTTCGAGCACGCGAACCATGCCCCAGACACCGGCCTTGGTCGTGTGCCGCGCGCGCAGAGCCGCAGGGAGGGTGGTCTCGTCGAACACCGGGGTTGAGCGATAGGGTTCGGCCATGTCAGGCTGCCAACCGAATGTCGTCGGCGTGGTCCGGATAGGGCGCGACCGCCGCATGGTTGACGGGCAAACCGGCGAGTTCGTTTGCAAAGCCATGATTGATATCGCGGTGATGCGCCTCATCGGCGCGGACCAGGAGCACCACGTCGCGCAAGGTCGCATCCTCTGCAAGCTTCCAATAATGCCGCGCGATTGCCGGTGCCGGGCCATTGGGGGAACGGCCCTCGTCAAGTTCAGCGAGATAGAGGGTGTAGCTGATCACCGCCTCTTCCTCGAAATATCCAACCACGCGGTGTGCGGTCTTGGCGCTGAGCAGATAGAGCGTGAAGAAGGCGAGGTAGAAGACCCACTGAACGGCCAGAATCACGAGCAGCTCGAACATGGTCGGCTTGGCCACCTCGATGAAGGTCATCAGGTGCATCCGCTCGTTCTCCGCTTCCTCCATCAAGGTTCGGATCCAGCCCTTGTCATCGCACATGCGCCGCAGGCAACGCAGATGCGTCAGCGTTGCGCCGACCATGCCCGGCACCGCCGCTACGGTCTCAAGCACGATGGCACGGTGGCCGTAGCGCTTGGCGAAGAATGTGTCAGCCGTGAACCGCAGTATCTTGGTGAAGGTCAGCGCGATGCGATCGGACGGACCGCGCGGTTTGCAGTGGACGCTAAGGTCGACAAAGGGAGCGGTTGGCATGAAGGATTCCTTGACGGTCAGGCCGCTGCGCGGTCTGGTTTGGTTTTTGGATCGAGTTTGAAGAAGAGCGCCAGTTGCAGGCTTTCTGCGAT
>JBDUBN010000504.1:0-2208 GCA_040004085.1 Novosphingobium sp. | reverse complement strand
CATCGCGGGTACACATGGGGTAAAAAACCTTAGGCGACAAGTGTATCGCGCCGCCAGCTTGCGCCATGGCCCCCGCACTGGCAAAGCGCCCGCCATGACCGGAACTGCGCTAGACAAGACTTTCGACCCCGCCGCGATTGAGGCGAAATGGTATCAGCACTGGGAGGCGAATGGCCTGTTCCGGCCCGCGCGGCCTGACGCCCAGCCCTTTACCATCGTCAACCCGCCGCCCAATGTGACCGGGTCCTTGCATGTCGGCCATGCGCTCGACAACACGTTGCAGGATATTGTGGTGCGTTATGAACGCCTGCGCGGCAAGGATGCGCTGTGGGTGGTCGGCACCGATCACGCCGGGATCGCCACGCAAATGGTGGTCGAACGCCAGCTTGAGGCCAATCAGGACAAGCGCACCAATTACACGCGCGAGGCCTTTGTTGATAAGGTGTGGGAATGGAAAAAGGAAAGCGGCGGCACCATCACCGGGCAGTTGCGCCGCCTTGGCTGCTCAATGGACTGGTCCAGAGAGCAGTTCACCATGGACCCGCATTTCACGCGCGCCGTGGTCAAGGTTTTCGTCGATCTGTATAACGCCAAATTGCCTGACGGGACGCGCCTGATTTACCGCGACAAACGGCTGGTCAACTGGGATCCTAAACTGAAGACCGCGATAAGCGATCTTGAGGTGGAAACGCAAGAGATCAAGGGCCACTTCTGGCACTTCCGCTATCCCTTGGCGGACGGCGTGAAGCTGGATAGCGGCGCGGATCACATCGTTGTGGCGACCACCCGGCCAGAGACGATGCTGGCCGATATGGCCGTGGCGGTGAACGCGGCGGACCCGCGTTATCAAAGCGTTATTGGCAAGTTCGTGACGCTGCCGATAACCGGGCGGCGTATTCCGATTGTCGCCGATGATCATGCTGATCCTGAGCTTGGCTCGGGCGCGGTGAAAATTACGCCGGGGCATGACTTCAACGATTTTGAAGTGGGCAAGCGAGCCGGGTTCAAGCCTGCCGACATGCTCAACATGTTCGATGCCGAGGCGAATGTGGAGCAGACGTCGGACGGATTGATCCCCGACCGCTTTGTCGACCTGCATCGTTTCCGCCGCGATGGCGTGGATGGCGCGCGCGAGGTAGTGGTGCGCGAACTCAAGGCATCCGGCCATTTGGTCGTCCACAGCGTTACCGACAAGCAAGGCGAAGTCATCGAAAAGGACGCCGAAGACCGCGTGATCCAGACGCCTTATGGCGATCGCGGTGGCGTGGTAATTGAGCCTTGGCTAACCGATCAGTGGTATGTGAACGCCGCTGAATTGGCCAAAGCGCCGATCGAAGCGGTGCGCTCTGGCGCGATCGAGATTGTGCCCAAGACTTGGGAGAAGACGTATTTCAACTGGATGGAGAATATCCAGCCTTGGTGTGTTTCACGGCAGTTGTGGTGGGGGCATCGGATTCCGGCTTGGTATGGGCCGAAGAAGGTCGGCGAAGATCGTTTGGGAGAAGATCCTAACGCACTCGATGGCTTAGAGATTTTCATCGCTGAGTCGGAGGACGAGGCGGTCAAACTTGCGCGAAGCTATTACGGTCCGTCGTTCAGTGTGACGTCTAGCAACGATGCACCATGGACCGCGCCTGCTGGCGTGACCCACGAATCTCAATATGGCGAGGGTACATTGAGGGTTGCGATAATACGCCGCGACCCCGACGTCCTCGACACTTGGTTCTCCTCCGCGCTCTGGCCCTTCGCCACGCTTGGCTGGCCCGAAAATCCTCCCCCAACGGGGGAGGGGGACCATCCGCAGGATGGTGGAGGGGCACCCTCGCCAACGCGCGACCTCAGCGATACCGGCCTGTACCCCTCCACCAGCTTCGCTGGTCCCCCTCCCCGTTCCGGGGAGGATCTCCTCGCCCGCCATTACCCCAACGACCTGCTGATCTCCGGCTTCGACATCCTGTTCTTCTGGTGCGCTCGCATGGCCATGCAGGGGATGCACTTCAACCAAGGCCAGGTGCCGTGGAAGCGGCTGTACCTGCACGGGCTGGTGCGCGCGGCCGACGGGCAGAAGATGTCCAAGTCCAAGGGCAACGTCGTCGATCCGCTGCTGCTGATCGACCAGTACGGCGCCGACGCGCTGCGGTTCTTCATGGCGGCGATGGAAAGCCAGGGCCGCGACGTGAAGATGGATGAGCGCCGGGTCGAGGGCTA
>JBDUBN010000503.1:0-2218 GCA_040004085.1 Novosphingobium sp. | reverse complement strand
CCCCTCCGCCTCCACTTCGTTCCGGCACCTCCCCCAGTGGGGGAGGATTTTCGGTAGCCATCCTACGTCAGCTATCCACCCAGTTTGACCAGTGCCGTCGGTGCAGCCGTCGTGCGCGGGCTGACGGCCCATTGCAGGCGTTTGCCGGCAGTGTCGGTTTGCGGGCCTTCGTCGGTGTTGTTGGCGAGGATGTCGCCGTCGGTGGTCAGCGTGAACTGGCCATCGATCACCGGCATGGCTGGGGCTCCCGGCTTGCCGCTCTTGTCAATGCCGGTGCTGCCGGCCCCGTCCATCAGCCCGCCCATCATGCCGCCGCCCATCATCTGGGCAAACGGCGATCCGCCCGCTGAGGGTGCAAAGCCCGGCGCGTCCATCCGCACTGTCCCATCGTTGCGGCGGGTTAGCTGGACGAAAGCGTCGGCCAGCGGAAAACGCTCGATGGTGGGAAAGGTGAAGTCATGGTCGATCCGGCCCGCGATGGCGAAATCAACGAGGTACAACCCGTCACCCTTGTAAACCACGCTGCGCCAGCCGACCTGCCGCCGCAACCGCACGGCCAGTTCCTCGGCGGCCTTGGGATTGGTCGGGTCGATGCCGCCCATCATCGCCTTCATCGATTCGGCGTCTTTCTTTGCCTTGTCAACGGCGGCGCGCTGTTCTTCGGCCCAGGTCTGCCTTTGCTCAGCCAGTTCGGCGGCGGTGCATTTGCGGGCGTCCATGTTGTCATCTTCGCACGATTTGGCCACGAATGGCTTCTTCGCCTCGGCTTGTCCCATTTCCGCCAGCTTGCTCAGGCCAAGCATGAATATCTCGCCCTTGTAGCTATAGCTGAACCGGCCATCGCGGCGCAGATCGAGCGCGGACGTGAACTTGCCGGGGGCGAGCAGGCACGCGGACAGCAGCATCGCCAGCGCCGCCGCCAAACCGGCAGCGCCCAAGCGCCTCATCGTAATCCGTCCCATGCCCGAACCCCTGTTGCTTAATCGTCCGTAGCCGAACCCCGTGTTGCCGCTGCGTATAGCGCAATTGCGGCAGCATTGGACACGTTCAGGCTTTCCATTTCGGAACTGATCGGCAGCCGCGCCAGCGCATCGCAGTGCTGGACAATATTGTGCCGCATCCCGTCACCTTCCGCGCCCAGCACCAGAGCGACAGGACCGCTGGGCAGAGCCTCGGCAATCGTCGACTTGCCCTTGCCGTCCAGCCCGATGCGCCAATAGCCGGCTTCGGCCACTTCATCGAGCGCGCGGGCGAGGTTGACCACGCGGACCCACGGCAGCGTTTCCAGCGCTCCCGAGGCCGACTTGGCCAATGTACCCGATTCGGGCGGAGCATGGCGATCCTGCGTGACGATGGCGCAGGCATTGAACGCCACCGCCGACCGCATGATCGCGCCAACGTTATGCGGATCGGTAACCGAATCGAGGATTATCAGGGGCCGGGCCGGGTCGCCGGTCAGCACGTCGTCCAGATAAACGTCGGGCAACTGGTCGCAATCGAGCACCAGCCCCTGATGCGGCGCATCGCGAGCGACCAAACGGCCAAGATCGGCGGCTTGTGCGTATTCCACAGGGAAATTTTCCGGCAGATCGCCGTCCAGCGATTCGATGCCTTCGCGGGTCGCCCACAGCTTACGGTGGACCCGGTCGGGGTTGAGCAGCGCGGCTTCTACCGCGTGCCGGCCCCACAACCGCACCGCTCCTGCAGAGGCCCGGCCGCTGCCGCGCCCGCCCTGCATCCGGCCCGCGCGCCCGCGCAAAGCCTTGCCCGTCTTGCTTACAACGGGTTTGTTCATGCTCTTGTCCTTACCTATTCGGCCGCGCGCTGGCGTACCCTCTCGCGCGCTCATGCCCTTCGCCCCATTGACAGGCAAGCCTCGCTTCGCCAAAGCGCGGCCTCTCGGCTGGAAGGCCTCCTTTTGGGGGCCGATTTGCGGGGTGACCCGTTGCCGGCTTGCTGGTGTGGACAGGTGGCCGAGTGGTTAATGGCAGCAGACTGTAAATCTGCCCGCGAGAGCGTACGCTGGTTCGAATCCAGCCCTGTCCACCACCAGACTCTGATCCTGATCTTTACCCTTCACGGGGCCTTGAACGGGGCTTGCGCGGCGGGATCCTACATCGGGGGCCGCCATTCCCTCGTGCAGGATGCGCGCTTTTTCGTGGGCGATCCGGGTGGTCATTGTGTTGGATCGAAGCGGAGAAGACGTGCATGAATGCGG
>JBDUBN010000502.1:0-2220 GCA_040004085.1 Novosphingobium sp. | reverse complement strand
CCGCGCGATAGCCGAAGCTGTGGAAGAACGGGTTCACGATCACCATCCGGTCACCCGGCACGGTGCGGTTCACGAAGTTGTAGCTGCGCACCACGGAAAGCGATTGCGCGTGGCTGAACATGGCGCCCTTGGGCTTGCCCGTGGTGCCTGACGTGAACAGGATGTCACACAGGCTGTCGGGCGTAATGGCGGCAATCCGCGCGTTCAGTTCGGCCTCGCTCACGCCATCGCCGCGCGCCGTGAACGCGGCAAGGGGATCGGCATCAAGCAGCACGATTTCGCGCAGGTGCGGCAGGCCAGCAACCGAACGGCCATCGGCGGGGCCGCCGCGCGCGCTCTGGATCAATGCGGTATAATCGATGCCGAGGAACTGGCCGACCGTACACAAGAAGGTCGCCCGGCTCTTGTCGAGGATGAAAGCCGCTTCCTCACCCTTGAAGCGGGTGTTGAGCGGTACGAGCACGCCGCCCGCCAACTGGAGGCCTAGGGTGGCAATCACCCAATCGATCGAGTTGGGCGCCCAGATTGCTACCCGGTCGCCCAACGCGAGTCCGGCGGCGATGAAGGCCCGCGCCATCCGCCGTGCAGCGGCCTGCGTGGCACCAAAGGTCAGGCTCCGACCATCCTCACCGACAAGGAACAGCCGCTCACCATAGGCGCGCGCCGATTCGGCGAGCTGGGCAGGGATGGTGGCCGGACCGGCCTGCGGATTGAACCGGGTTTCGTCCCAGTCCCCCGCGCCCGATTCTGCCGTTCCCGGTCCTGCTACGCCTTGCGCTGTCACGCGGCCTCCCAACCCTTGCCTTCCTTGGCCAGACGCTCAAGCAGCTTGCCCGGCGCCCAGCGCGGCCCGTTGCGCTTTTCAGCTTCAAGCGCCATCTGATAGATCTTGTCGAGGCCGTACTTTTCGCCCCAGTACATCGGGCCGCCACGGTGGACCGGGAAGCCGTAGCCGTTGACCCAGGTAACGTCGATGTCGCTGGCGCGGATCGCGGTGCCGTCCTCGATCTCCTTGGCACCCTCGTTCACCAGCGGCGCGAACAGGCGGGCTTCCACCTCCTCGTCAGTGAATTCGCGGCGGGTGATACCGAACTCCTTCGACACGCCCTCGATGATCGCCAGTGCTTCAGGATCACTGAACTTGTCGCGGCCTTCGTACCGATAAAAGCCCTTGCTGGCCTTTTGTCCGGGGCGGCCAGCCTCGACCAGACGTTCCGGGATTGGCGAAAGCCGCTCACCTTCGGGCAGGATCCGTTCCTTGCGGCTCAGCACGGCCATGTCCATTCCGGCCATGTCGCGCATCGAGCACGGCCCCATGGCCATGCCGAAGTTCATCGCAACCCGGTCGATCTGCTCCGGCGTGGCGCCCTGTTCAAGCAGGAATTCAGCCTCACCGGTGTAGTATTGCAGCATCCGGTTGCCGATGAAGCCCTCGGTGCTGCCGGCCAGGACCGGCACCTTGCCGATGCGCTTGCCCATTTCCATGACCGTGGCGATCGTCTCGGCGGAGGTCACCTTGCTGCGCACGTTTTCCAGCAGCTTCATTACGTTGGCCGGCGAGAAGAAGTGACAGCCGACCACGTCCTGCGGGCGGCTGGTCATGCTGGCGATCTCGTCAATCGACAGGTAGCTGGTGTTCGTGGCCAGTACTGCACCCGGCTTCATGACCTGGTCCAGATGGGCAAAGACCTTCTTTTTCAACGCCATCTGTTCCAGAGCGGCCTCGATCACGATGTCGCACTGGGCGATATCGGCATAGTCGACAGTCGCCGTGATCAGCGCCAGCGCCTGATCCATCTTGGCCTGGGTCATCGACCCCCGCGCTACCGATATGCCGTAGTTCTTGCGGACCACGCCAAGTCCGCGATCCAGCGCTTCCTGGCTGATGTCGAGCAGGGTGACCGGGATCCCGGCATTGGCAAAGCACATCGCGATGCCGCCGCCCATTGTGCCAGAGCCGATGATCGCCGCGCTTTCCAGTGTCTTCGGCGTGACTTCGGCGGGGATGCCGGGGATCTTGCGCGCTTGGCGCTCGGCGAAGAAGTAGTGCATCAGTGCGCCGCGCTGGTCGCTGGCATAAAGGAACTGGAACCGCTCGGCTTCGAAGGCCAACGCTTCGGCAGCCGGACGGGTGCAGGCGGCCTCAATGCAGTCGATGATGACCATCGGCGCGATCTTGCCGCGGGCTTTCTTGCCCACGGTCTTGCGCGCCTCGGCGAA
>JBDUBN010000111.1:0-7389 GCA_040004085.1 Novosphingobium sp. | reverse complement strand
TGCGCGTCGTCCTGCGTGAACTGGCGGACGCGCATCAGGCCGTGCAAAGCGCCGTGCGGTTCGTTGCGGTGGCAGCAGCCGTTTTCGTAAAGCCGCAACGGCAGGTCGCGGTAGCTCTTGATGCCCTGGCGGAAGATCAGCACGTGCGCCGGGCAGTTCATCGGCTTGATCGCCATCCAGTCGGCCCCGTCCGAGACGACCGGCCCTTCGTCATCGACGTTGGGCACTTCATCGGGCACGACGAACATGTTGGCGCGGTATTTGCCCCAGTGGCCGGACTGTTCCCACTGGCGGGCGTCCATGATTTGCGGGGTTTTGACTTCCTTGTAACCCGCGCCGTCAATCGCGCGGCGCATATAGGCCTCAAGCTCGCGCCAGATCAGATAGCCCTTGGGGTGCCAGAAAACCGAGCCGTGGGCTTCCTGCTGCAGATGGAACAAGTCCATTTCCTGCCCCAGTTTGCGGTGATCGCGCTTGCCGGCCTCTTCCAGCCGCGTCAGGTGCGCTTCAAGCTGCTTCTTGTTGAGCCAGCCGGTGCCATAGACGCGGCTGAGCATCGCGTTCTTCTGATCGCCGCGCCAGTATGCGCCGGAAACCCGCGTCAGCTTGAACGCGGCCGGGTCGAGCTTGCCGGTGGAGGGCAGATGCGGCCCGCGGCACATGTCGGCCCAGTCCGTGCCTGACCAATAGACCGAGATGTCCTCACCCTCAGGCAGTTCGGCGGCCCATTCGGCTTTGAAACTTTCGCCTGCCGCCTGCCAGCGCGCGATCAGTTCATCGCGGCTGACGACTTCGCGGCGCAGCGGTTTGTCGGCGGCGATGATTTTGCGCATTGCCGCCTCAATTGCGGGTAGATCTTCGTCGGTGAAGCGATGATCTTTGGTGGCAAAGTCGTAGTAAAACCCGTCGTCGGTCGAAGGCCCAAACGTGATCTGCGTGCCCGGAAACAGCGTCTGCACCGCCTCGGCCAGCACATGCGCGAAATCGTGGCGGGCAAGGTCCAGCGCCTCCGCCTCGTCGCGCGAAGTGACCAGCGCCAGAGCGGCGTCGCCAGTGAAGGGCCGGGTCAGATCGACCAGTTCGCCATCGATGCGCGCGGCAATCGCGGCCTTGGCCAGACCGGGGCCGATGGCTGCGGCAACATCGGCGGGGGTGGAACCGGACGCCATCTCGCGGACGGAACCATCGGGCAGGGTGATCTTGAACATTTCAGACATGGCAGCAGCCCTTAGCGAGCGGAGTCGCCCTCGTCCACATAGTGCGCTTGCCATGGCTTGGCCTGCGGGAGCATGAGGCGGCGCATGAGTGACATCCGTTTCCACATTGCGCCCTGCGAACCCCGCGTGGCCTATCGCTTCACCCCCGGCATAGAGCCAACGCTGGTGTTCCTGCCCGGCTACAAATCCGACATGAGCGGCAGCAAGGCGACCGCGCTGTTCGATTGGGCAAAGGCGCGGGGGCGAGCATGCCTGTTGCTGGATTATTCCGGCTGCGGGGCGAGCGAGGGTGAGTTTGCTGACGGTACACTCAGCCGCTGGGCGCAGGAGGTTTGCGGATTGATAGACCATCTGCGGCTTACGCAAGTGGTCTTGGTCGGATCGTCGATGGGCGGCTGGCTGATGCTGCTGGTCGCGCTGAAGGCACAGCAGAGCATTTGCGGGCTGGTCGGCATCGCCGCTGCTCCGGACTTCACCCAATGGGGCTTTACCGATGGTCAGAAAGCCTCGCTGAACACGGGGGAAACCGTGCTGGAGGACAATCCCTATGGCCCGGAACCGACGCCGACTCATGCCGTATTCTGGGCGGACGGTCAGCGGCATTTGTTGCTGGACTCGGCCATTGCCATCGACTGCCCGGTGCGGCTGTTGCACGGACAGGACGATGCCGATGTGCCCTTTGCGGTGTCGCTGGAATTGGCCGCCGCGCTGCGTTCAGCCGATGTGCAGGTCACGCTTATAAAGCAGGGCGATCACCGTCTGTCGCGGGTGGGGGATATCGCGTTACTGCTGCGGACAGTGGCAGCGCTGGTCGATGAAATGGAGCCGGTTTGATGTCGTTGCTGCTTGCTGTCCTGATGCAGGTCGGGCCGTTTTCCTCGCCCGATGCGCGCCCGGCCTCGCCCTTGCCGCCTGAATTGCAGAACCGGTCGCGCAAGCATCAGGCCGATGCTCCGCCACCAGTGGCCCGGCGCGCCGAATCGGTGGAATGTACCGAGGCGATCAAGGTTGATGCTGCCTCCGCTGCGGTCGGCGCGCAGGCGGCGCTGGACAAGGCGAGCGGCGTGGCAAAGGTTTCCGCTGGCCAGTGTCTCGGCATGGCGCTGACGCAGCTTGGCCGCTGGGACGAGGCGGCTTCAGCATTCAGGACGGCGCGGGGGCTGGTGCCTGCAGACTCTGACCCGGAAAACGCGAAGTGGTCGGCGCGGCTGGGCGGAATGCAGGGCGTGGCCGCGCTGGAGGCTGGGCACAATGACGATGCCGCGATGGTACTGGCCAGCGCTGTTGCCGACGCCCGCCGTGCTGGTTCGCCGACGCTGACGGGCGATCTTCAGGTCGATCAGGCGCGCGCCTTGCTGCGGCTTGGCCGGCTGGATGAGGCGGCGGCAACGCTGGATGCCGCACGCACTGCCTCGCCCACCAATGCCGAGGCGTGGCTGGGATCGGCGACCCTGTCGCGCAAGGCCAAGAAACTCGATCAGGCGCAATCGCAAATTGCCCGCGCGGGCGAACTCGATCCGCGCGACCCGGCCATCGGCATTGAGGCCGGGGTGATCGCCATCCTGTCCGGCCGCGAGGATGCGGCGCGCAAGTCGTGGCAGTCAGTCATCCTGACCGCGCCTGACAGCCCGGAGGCGGCGCAGGCCAAGGCGTATATCGACCAGCTGGCGCTATCTGCCGCAGAACCTGCGGTTGGCGTTAAATCTTCAGCCGGAAAGGGCGGAAAGTAACCGGAAATCCGGTTGCCGTTGCAACCGCCCCCCCGTAGTCTACCTAGAAATGCCGAGCGATATGGCAACTTTACTTCGCTAGCAGCCGTTATCCAAAGTTAAACTCGGAGAAGGTGTACGTCATGGCGACACGCGCGATCAATCGCAGTCACGGCACAAAGGTCGGTGAGCTATCGGCGCAGTTGGCGGGCGTTCTCGCCCAGCGACTGATCGATGCCGTTCTTCCGGGCGAGGCTTCGTTCACGCCGCCTGAACTGGAGGCGGCGGCGCGGTTTGTGCTCAGCGCTGCCAGCGCCCGCCATGGGCGCGAACCGGCCATCATTATCGAATCGGTGTCTGGCAGCGCGGCTGACCGCTTCATGCGGATCGCGGTGATCAATGACGACATGCCGTTTCTGGTCGATTCCATCGCCGCGACCGTCTCGGCAGCCGGGTTGGGGATTGACCGGCTGGTCCATCCCGTTCTCGCCGTGCGCCGCGATCCGGCAGGTGCGATCACTGACTTGCCCGAAGGTATTGCGGCCACTGGTGAGCGGCGCGAATCAATGGTTTACCTCGAAACCGACCGCGCCGATGCGCGCCAGCGCCGCGACTTGTGCGATGCGCTGGAGGTGACTTTGGCCGATGTCCGCTCTGCCGTCGCCGACTGGCCGAAAATGCAGGCGGTCATGGCCGAAGATGCCGATCAGGTCGCCGATGCCGAAGGCGCCGCGCTGCTGCGTTGGTTGAACGAGGGCATGCTGACCCAGCTTGGCCATGTCACCGTGCGCCGCGATGGCAGCATCGGCGATGCGCTGGGGGTGTGCCGCAAGACCAGTCGCCCGGTGCTGGCGGCGGAGAGTTTCGCCCGCGCCTTTGCGTGGTTTGATGGCGGCAAGAAAGCGGCCCGGGCGCCGCTGGTCGTCAAGTCCAACCGCATCGCCAATGTTCACCGCCGGGTGCCGCTCGATCTGTTAATCGTGCCGGTGATGCAGGGCGGACAGGTCAACGCGCTGTCGGTTCACGCGGGCGTGTGGACCAGCGCCGCGCTGGCCGCCGCGCCAACGCAAATCCCTCGCATGCGCACGGCCTTGGCCGATCTGATGGCGCGGTTCGGGTTCAACCCGTCTGGCCACGCGGGCAAGGCGCTGGTCCACGCGCTGACCGCGCTGCCGCACGATCTGCTGATCGGATTTTCGGACAGCGACCTCGAACGCATTTCCACCACCATGATGAGCCTGGTCGACCGTCCGCGGCCACGGCTCGCGCTGGTCACCGCGCCGCTGAAACGGCACTTGTTTGCCTTTGTCTGGCTGCCGCGCGATGCGATGTCGACCGATACGCGGCAGGCGATCGAGGCGATGCTGGTTCAGGCCTGCGATGCGCCGGTGCTGGACTGGAGTCTGCAGGTCGAAGGTAGCAGTCTGGCGCTATTGCGCTTTGTACTGGATATCCGCGATGGCGCCAAACCGCCTGCGGAAGAGGCGCTTGATGCGCGGCTGAAAGTCATGCTGCGCGGCTGGTGTGAGGCCGTGGAAAGCGAACTGGCGCTGAGCGAAGAACCCTCGCGCGCCGCCGCGATCACCGCGCGTTATGCCGAAAGTTTCCCGCCCGCGTACCGGTCTGCCTATGGGCCGACTGAGGCCGCTACTGACATCGTCCGGTTGCGCCGGTTGAGTGGTGGGGGCGACGATTCGAGCGGCGGCGACAGCGGCATTGGGGCCCCGTATCGCGGCGTGCGATTGCACCAGATGGTTGGTGATAGCACCGGCCAATTGCGGCTGAAGCTCTATCAACGGAGCGGCGCGCTGGCCCTGTCCGATGCTGTGCCCGCGCTCGAAAACTTCGGTTTCCGGGTGATCGAGGATGTGCCGACCGCGCTTGTTTCCAAGGGTGAGCACCTTTCCAAGGGTGAGCATCTGGGCGCAATCCATGATTTCCTGCTCGCTTTGCCGACCGGGCTGGATGCCGCCGAGGTAATCGCCAGCGGTGCCAGCATCGAAAGCGCGCTGTCCGCTGTGCTCAATGGTTCGGGCGAGGATGATGCCTTCAACCGCCTGATCGCCGCCGTTGGTCTGCCCGCGCATCAGGTCAATTTGCTGCGCGCGTGGTATCGCTATTTGCGGCAGGCGGGCATGACCTTTGGCATCGCTACCGCAGTCGATGCCCTGCAGGGCGCGCCTGAAGTTACCCGGGGCCTGCTCGCGCTGTTCACTGCCAGGCACGACCCGGCGTTTTCGGGCGACCGCGATACTGCTGAACAAGCCGCCGGGGGGCAGATCATTGCTGGTCTTGCTGCCGTCTCCGCGATCAACGATGACCGCCTGCTGCGTGCCTATCGCGCGCTGGTTTCCGCCATTTTGCGCACCAATGCATTTGCCCCGGCAGGCGTGAACGCGCTGGCGTTCAAGCTGGATTCGGCGCTGGTCCCCGGCTTGCCAAAACCGCTGCCGTGGCGCGAGATTTTCATTTATTCACCGCGTGTTGAGGGTATCCACTTGCGCGCTGGACCAGTGGCGCGCGGCGGCATTCGCTGGTCAGACCGGCGCGACGATTTCCGCACCGAAGTGCTCGGCCTGATGAAGGCGCAGCGGGTGAAAAACGCGGTTATTGTACCGACCGGGGCCAAGGGCGGATTCTATCCCAAGCAGTTGCCTGACCCTAGCCTCGACCGTGACGGCTGGCTGGCCGAGGGCAAGGCCAGCTACACGCTGTTTATCCGCACCCTGCTGTCGATTACCGACAATATCGTCGGCACCAAAGTCGTCCACCCGGCCCAAGTGGTGATCCGCGATGGCGATGATCCGTATTTCGTCGTCGCGGCGGACAAGGGCACCGCGAGCTATTCCGACACGGCCAATGCGATAGCCGCCGAACATGATTTCTGGCTCGACGATGCTTTCGCCAGTGGTGGTTCAAAAGGCTATGACCACAAGGCCATGGGCATCACCGCCAAGGGTGCGTGGTTGTCGGTGCAGCGGCATTTCCTGGAACTCGGCGTCGATGTTCAGACCGAATCGGTGCGCGTGGCCGGGTGCGGAGATATGTCGGGCGATGTGTTCGGCAATGGTATGTTGCTGTCAAAGCAGCTTAAACTGGTCGCCGCGTTCGATCATCGGCACATTTTCCTCGATCCCGAACCCGATCCGGCAAGCTCTTGGGAAGAACGCGCGCGCATGTTCGCGCTGCCGCGATCAAGCTGGGCGGATTACGACAAGCGGCTGATTTCCACCGGCGGCGGCGTGTTCGCGCGCAGTCTGAAGGAGATTCCGCTGTCGCCGCCCGTGCAGGCGATGCTGGGGTTGACCGTGCCGAGTATCGACCCGGATTCGTTGATCACCGCGATCCTCAAAAGCCCGGTCGACCTGCTGTGGTTTGGCGGCATCGGCACTTACGTCAAGGCGGCGACGGAGAACAACGCCGTTGTCGGTGATCCGGCGAACGATGCCCTGCGTGTCGATGGACAGGATGTCCGCGCGCGGGTGATTGGTGAAGGCGCAAACCTTGGCTGCACGCAGGCGGGGCGCATCGAATATGCGCTGAGCGGGAGCGATGGCCTCGGCGGGCGCAACAACACCGACTTCATTGACAATTCGGCGGGCGTCGATTGTTCCGACAACGAGGTCAACATCAAGATCGCACTCGCCGCAGCCAAACGCGCCGGGCGGCTGACCGAACCCGCGCGGGTCAAGCTTCTGATCTCGATGACGGATGACGTCGGCGCGCTGGTGCTCGAGGATAACCGTCTGCAGGCGCTGGGCCTGTCGATTGCCTCGGCGGGCGGCGCATCAGCCACATCGGCGCAATTGCGGCTGATCGAAACGCTGGAAGACATGGGCCAGCTTGACCGCAAGACCGAAGGCTTGGCCGACAATGAAACCTTGTCGCGTCGATCTGCCGAGGGCCAAGGTCTGACCAGACCCGAACTGGCTGTGCTGCTGTCCAGCAGCAAGTTGGCCTTGCAGGAAGCGCTCGAACATTCGGCGGTGCCCGATGATCCCGGCATGGCCGATGAGTTGCTAGCCGCGTTTCCCACCGCCATGCGCACCCGGTTCAAGCGCGAAATCCTGACGCACCGGCTGCGGCGCGAGATTGTCGCCACAAGGCTCGCGAACCGACTGGTGAATCGGCTGGGCCTGACCCATCCGTTCGAACTGGTCGAGGAAGAAGGCGCGACGCTGGCGCAAGTGGTTGCGGCATTTGTTGCGGCGGAACAGTTGCTCGGCTTGCCCGCGCTGTGGGCGGCGATCGAATCCGACGCCATGCCGGAAAGCGCGCGCATCCTGTTGTTTGACCGGGTCGCGGCCGCCACTCGCAACCAGATGGCCGATCTGCTGCGCGCCGGGGCAGGCCTTGCGCCGCCGTCAAAGCTGGTCGGCGAACTGATGCCCGGCGTTGCCAGGCTGGCGGCTGCTGCGAGTGGGTTGCTGGGCGGCACGGCCAGCGCGGCATCGCTGCGGCTC
>JBDUBN010000501.1:0-2223 GCA_040004085.1 Novosphingobium sp. | reverse complement strand
GGCGGGCGGCCCGGTGACGGAGAGCGAATTCGGCACCCCGGTAAAGGACCGCGTCGGCACCATCGGCCTGCTGAACAAACGCAACAACCTTGAGCAGGATCTGGTGATGAAGCCCGGCGAATCGCGCCGCGTCGGCAATGTCATCGTCAAGCTCGCCACGTGTGAGCGCACCGCGCCGTGGGAACAGCCACCCGAAGTGGGGGCATTTGTGCAGCTGTTCGTCGAGGAACGCGCCACCACCGATCAGGCGCTGGCGTGGCACAAAGTGTTTTCCGGCTGGCTGTACAAGAATTCGCCGTCGCTCAACGTGGTCGAACACCCGGTCTATGACGTGTGGGTGAAAGACTGCGCGATGAAGTTCCCCGGCGAGGAAGAAGACCCGGCGGCCACGGCCAGCAGCGCGGCAAAGCCAGTGGGTAAATCCAGCACTGCGGCAGGCGCATCTCCGTCGCCAACTCCACAGGCCAGCTCCGCCCCTTCCGCATCACCGGCCGCCGCGACTGGTCTCTGAGCCCGCCGCAGCAGTTGTAGATAGCGATTCTGGGTTATTTCCACCGCGCCTAATGATGCCAAGTGCCCGGTGATAAACTGGCAATCGAGCAGTTCCGCGCCGCTCATCCGCATGGCGCAGACCAGCCACGCCAGCGCCACTTTCGAGGCATCGGCAACCCGGCTGAACATGCTTTCGCCGCAAAACACCCGGTTAAACCCGACCCCGTAAAGCCCGCCGACCAGCGCGCCGTCCTGCCAGCATTCGATCGAGTGGGCGAGGCCGATTTCGTGCAGCCGCTGATAACTCATCGCGATCCGCCCGCTGATCCACGTGCCGCCATCCTCGTCACGCGGCGCGGCGCAGCCCAGCATCACTTCGGCAAAGGCCTGATTGCAGGTGACCGAAAACCGCTCGCGTCGCAGGGTGCGGGCCAGTGATCGCGAGCAGCGGAACTGGTCAAGTGGAAGGATCGCCCGCCGCTTTGGCTCTACCCAGAACACATCGACGTCATCACGGCTGTCCGCCATCGGGAATATCCCGGAACGGTAGCCGAGCATCAACGTCTCGGGTTCGATCATGCCGACGGGGGAGTGCATCGGCAGAGTATAGCACAGCGTGGCGGGACTTCGCCAGTTTATGGGCAGGGGTGTGCCAGCTTGGAGCACTTGCCTCTAATCTGAATCGTCATCCCGGCGAAGGCCGGGACCCAGACCAAACCAAGAAGCGTCCCAACCAAGAAGCAGCGACGCTTCGCGGCCGGGTATTCAGAACGGCTGGGTCCCGGCCTGCGCCGGGATGACGGGTGTACGCACGATGCTCTAGGCCGGTTCGTAAGCCTCGGCTTCCTTGGCGATCAGGATATCGGCCAGCACCCAGTAGGCTTCGCCCCATGCGGCAAGCACTTCGTCAGTGGCGGCGTCGCCCAGAACGTCCCTGATTGCGGGCAGCAGCGCGCCCGCGACGGAAGGGTAGTGCTCCGCCCTGACGCCGGTCTCGACGTGGCGGGCGACCATGCGCGCGACCGGGCCGGACAGGTTCTGCAATTTGTCGATGTTCTGCGCATAGGCGATGATCGCGTTCGCCAGCCGTTGCGGTTGTTCGCCGCTGGCTTGAGCTGCCTGATCGAACATGGCCTTGATGCCCTCATCCTGAAACAGCCGCTCGTACATCCGCTTGGTGATCGCCAGTCCGTGCGCCTGCAAGGCAGGGGCGGTGGCTTTTACGAGAGCGATGGTTTCGGGTGAGAGTGTGCGCGTCATGCCTTGTCCTTTTTGATGCATTTGAAATACATCTATAGATCGGGCCGCAAAACATGTAAACTGGCTGCATGTATTTTCCCGGCTATGACCTCCCGTGCGCCTGACGCGCCAGACCGATTATGCCTTGCGCATCCTGCTGCAGGCGGCGGCGGACCCGACCCAGCGGCTGTCGATCTCCAGCGTGTCAGAGTTGCACGGGATTTCGAAGAATCATGTGATGAAGGTCGTCAACCTGCTGGCCAGGCACGGGCTGCTGGCAACGGTACGCGGGCGCGGCGGCGGTTTCTCGCTGGGCCGCGATGCCAGCGAAATACGGCTGGGTGAGGTGGTGCGGCTGACCGAGCCCGATCTGAACCCGGCGGACTGCGGCGGATGCGTGCTGAATGGCGCCTGCGGGTTAACCCCGATACTCACGTCCGCTGTACGCGCGTTTCTTGCCGATCTGGACCGGCAAACTTTGGCTGACGCGGC
>JBDUBN010000500.1:0-2224 GCA_040004085.1 Novosphingobium sp. | reverse complement strand
CTGCGCAGCAGGCCAGATCGGGAGATAGGTTCCCGCCTTCGCGGGAATGACGAATCTTAGGCGATCTCAGGCTTGCACGCGCCTAAAACTCGTAATCCGGCAGCGAATGAAACGCCGCTTTCAGCGCCTCGCCCCAACCGGCGGAGATTGAGCGGTAATAGGGATCGTCGGCGGTAATCCGCTTGGAATGCAGCGGCTCGAAGCGGTCCTGCTCGATGACCAGCAGATCGAACGGCAGTCCGACTGACAGATTGGCCTTCACCGTCGAATCAAAGCTGACCATGATCAGTTTGATCGCGTCCTCGAAACTCATGTCCCATTCGTAACCGCGTACCAGAATCGGGCGGCCGTACTTGGTTTCGCCGATCTGGAAAAACGGCGTGTCGGTGCTCGCCTCGATGAAGTTGCCCTCGGCATAGATGTTGAACAGGCGGGGCTTCATGCCCTTGATCTGTCCGGCAAGGATGATCGAAGCCTTGAACATGTCGGTGCTGGTCTGGCCCGATTCGGCCTTCTGCGCCTCAATCGTGTCGTTCAGCAGCTTGCCCACCAGTGTCGCGACCTGAAACATGGTTGGCGCTTCGAGCAGCGAGTTGTGGCGTTCGGGTGGGGCCTTGGTGCGTTCTTCCAACTGGCTGATAACCGCTTGGGTAGTGGCCAGATTGCCCGCAGTCATGATCGAAATGATCCGCTCACCGGGCACTGACCACTGCGACATCTTGCGGAACGTGGAGACGTTATCGACGCCCGCATTGGTGCGGGTATCGCTCATCAGGACAAGCCCCTTGTCCAGCATCATTCCGACGCAATATGTCACGCGTGTGTCCCCACTTCGCGTATCCCTACTGCTCAACCGTCTGCTGTTCAACCGCTACGCTGACCGCCAAAGCGGAATCGCCGGGGCCAAAGGTTATGCCGGTAATCGGCGCGGCCTCGCGGTAATCGCAGCCGCTGGAGACGCGGACATAGCCCGAATCGGGGCTGATGCCGTTGGACACATCAAACGCCACCCAGCCCAGTCCTTCGACCATGGCTTCGGCCCAGCCATGCCCGGCGTCCTGATCGACGCGGTCCGCCATCTTGAGGTAGCCGCTGACGTAGCGCGCCGGAATGCCCATCGCCCGCGCGCAGCCGATGAATACGTGCGCGTGATCCTGACAGACGCCGTGGCCGGCCACCACCGCCTGCTCGGCGGTGGTCGTGGCGTCGGTCTGGCCGGTCATGTAAGTGACATTGCCCAGCACTGCGCGCGACAGTTCGTGCAAGACGTCGATGGAATTGCCCCGGTCCGCCGCCAGCCCCGCCGCCAGCGCCCGCATCCGGGGGCCGGGCTTGGTCAGCGCAGTCTGGCGCAGGAACGCCCACATCGGCATGTGCCCGGAATGGTGACCGAAAATACCGGCGTTATCAGCGGTTTCGACGCTACCCGAGCAGCTGATTTCCAGCGTCTGGATGCCCGGATCGAGCGACACCAGTACCGTGTGGTTGTTATGGTGATCGGCGTATTCGGTCTGCAGTTTGGCCCCTGTCAGTTCGAGGTTCCAGTCAATCACCCGCTGGCCGTGCGTCGACTTTGGTTTGAGCCGCAGGCGTTGCAAGCCGTGGTCGACCGGCGCGCTGAAGTCATAACGGGTCGTGTGGCGAATGTTGAGCAGCATCAGGCGACAAACCGATAGTCAGCGGAGATCGCAGCGGCAATCTTCTGGTTGCTGGCGATAAACTCGCCGATAAATTCATGCAGCCCGCGCTCGACGATGCTTTCCACCGTGGCTGATTGCAACTTGGCGTTGGCGGTGTTGATGAGAGCCTGCGAATGGCTCTCCTGCCCGTATTCCCGCACCATGCCGTCGATATTGCTGCGCAACTTGCCATAGCAGAACGCCAGACTGCGCGGGAAGCGGCCGTCCAACATCATGAACCGGGCAATGCCGCGCGGCTCGATCCCGCCGGAGTTCAGCCAGCGATACGACCGCTCACCGGATACGGAACGCAGGATCGTTTCCCACTGCACGTTGTCCAGATTCGAGCCGACAAGGCTGACCGACGGTAGCAGCACGTAGTACTTCACATCCAGAATGCGCGCCGTGTTGTCAGCGCGTTCGATAAAGGTGCCGATGCGGGCAAAATTGAAAATCTCGTTGCGCAGCATGGTGCCGTCCATCGCGCCGCGCACCAGCGTGGCCTGACGGCGGATGGCGGCCAGCACGTCACCCAGATCGCTGGG
>JBDUBN010000499.1:0-2228 GCA_040004085.1 Novosphingobium sp. | reverse complement strand
AATATGCGTCAATGAGCAAGCCCAAGTCAGATAACCCATTCCGATATTTTCATTCCTCACCCGAGGTGATCCGGCTTGTCGTGATGATGTATGTTCGTTTTCCGCGTAAGCGGGGCCTGTAGGCCGCCGGTCAGGCGGCTTTTGCCACCATTGGCTGATCTTTTTGCTGCCAGTTCCATGGCATGATTTCGTCCCAGCGTGCTGCGGGCCAGTCTGCGGCGATTTTGGCGATGACGTCGGCGATGTAGTCTTGTGGGTTGATGCCGTTCATTTTGCAGGTCTCGATGACGGAATAGATGGCGGCGGCGCGATTGCCGCCAATCTTTGATCCGGCGAACAGCCAGTTGCGTCTGCCGACGGCAATGCTGCGCATGGCGCGTTCCGCGATATTGTTGTCGATCTCGAGACGGCCGTCGTCGAGGAAGCATGTCAGCGCAGCCCAGCGTTTGGTGCCATAGGCGATGGCTTTGGCCATGTCCGATTTGGGTGAGAGGCGTCGCAGCGCATCATCGAGCACTTTACGCAGTTCCGCGATCAGCGGCTCGGTTCGTGTTTGCCGTGCCCGCCGCCGGACATCGGGTGGCGCGCCGCGCACATCGGCTTCGATGGCGTAGAGTGCCGCGATCCGTCCGAGGATGTCGGTGGTGAGCGGCGTCGCGGTGCTCTTGTGCAGATCGACGGTTTTGCGGCGGAAATGCGCCCAGCAGGCGACTTCGGTGACGCGGCCCTTGGTGTAGAGCGGGTCATATCCGGCATAGGCGTCAGCCTGAAGGAACCCGGTGAAGGTTTTGAGCATCTTTTGCGGATGCGCGCCGGTGCGGTCGGTGGTGAACTGATACCAGGCGAGCGGCGGGGTGGTGGCACCCGATGCGCGGTCATCGACGACATAGGCCCATAGTCTGCCGGTGGCAGTCTTGCCGCGGCCTGGATCAAGTACTGGCACTGGCGTATCATCGGTGTGGATCTTTGATGCCGTCAGCCCCACCTCGCGGATGCGGCTGATGATCGGATCAAGCAGCCCCGCCGCCTGTCCGTGCCAGCCCGCGAGCGTCGAGCGGTCAATCTCGATACCGTCAGCGGCCATCATCTCGGCCTGGCGATAAAGCGGCAAGTGGTGGTCAAACTTCGAGACGACGACATGGGCCAATGTGGCGAAGGTTGCCTTGCCGCGTGCGATGGCTTTGACAGGCGCTGGTGCCTGAACAATCTTCTCGCAGGCGCGGCAGCTGTACTTAGGACGGACATGGCGGATGACGCGCCAGTGCACCGGCACAACGTCGAGCATCTCGTCGCTGTCGATGCTCAAGCGGCGCAAGGCACCGCCGCAATCCGGGCAGGTGCATCTGCCCTGTGCGGGTTCGTGGACAATCTCTTCGCGGGGCAGATGCGCAGGAAACGATCGCACCGGCGCGGGGCGTTCCGGCTTTACTGCAACCGGCTTGTTCTGGGCAACGGTGCTGGCCTCGGCCTCGAGTTCCTCCAGCGCCAGTTCGAGCTGGGCGATGGCGTGATCGAGCTTCTCCGATGACGCGCCGAACTTCATCCGCCGCATTCGGGCAAGCTGGAAACGCAGTGTCTCGATCAGCACATCGCGGGCGGCAAGCGCTGCGTTGGCGGCGGCCAAATCAGCCCGCAATGCTGCAATCTGCGCGTCTGGATCAGGGGCAGGATCGACTGTATCTGACACGCGTAGCGCATAGCAGATATGCTCGGGACATACTACAAAATCGGCACAAAAGCGTGACTTTTTATCGGTAGTTCAACCCGCCAACGACGGTGCTGTTGTCCGTTCGGGGCGCCGCCAGTCAATCCCTTCCAGCAACATCGAAAGCTGCGCCGACGATAGCGGGACGCTGCCCTCTTTGGTCACCGGCCAGACGAACCGGCCCCGGTCCATGCGCTTGGAAAACAGGCATAATACCAAGGTGCGGTGATCCCGACCTATGAGGACGGTTTCCGGGGGTTCTCGGCAAGGAGAGGCTGAAAGGGCGATGTGGTTCATCGTCCCGAAGCCTCGACGCTGACCGAGGGCCGCCGGAAACCGCCCGCTGGGTTGTCATTCCCGTCCGCTGGACTTCGTCGGAGCGTCGCGACGATGAACCACATCGCCGCTTCCGCTCCTCCTCGCCAGCAAACGGGAATGACAATCCTCATAGGTCGGGATCACCGCACCTTGGTATAAGCCCTGACCGTCATACCACAGCAGCTTGACCAGATCGCCGCGCTTG
>JBDUBN010000498.1:0-2234 GCA_040004085.1 Novosphingobium sp. | reverse complement strand
CCATAGCGATCAATCAGCTCGACCGCCTTGGCGGCATTCCACTGGTCCATCAGCACGACGCGAGCATCGAGCTGGAACGGCTTTTCCAGCGCGCCGGCGTATCCGGTGATGTGCGTTACCGGCGATGGCATCAGCACCACGTCGCGGCCGGGAATCCCTATGTGCCGATACGTGAAGTCCAGAACGCGCGACAGCGTATTGTGCGAATGCAGCACCGCCTTGGGCAGTCCCGTCGTGCCCGAAGTGTAAAGTAACAGCTTGACGGCATCGGGAGCGCTTCCGCCGAGTGCGTGGGTCAGCTTGCGGCCGTGATCGATCAGCGATGTGATATCAGGCCCCCATGAATGGTGGCGTGATTGCGGGCGGATGAAAACGACGTGGCGCAGGTCCGGCAACTCGGGTGCGATCCGATCAACCATCGCGGCATAGTCAATTGAACGGAACCGCTCAGCGACAAAGAACACGCGCGAGCCGCTGTCCGCCAGCATGTGGCGCACTTCGCTATCGCGATAGAAGTGGACTATCGGATTGATCACAAACCCGCCAAGCGCTGCCGCCAGATTGATGACCGCAGCTTCGACCCAGTTTGGCGTCTGAAAACTGATAACTTCGCCGGGCCGCAAACCAAGGTCGAGCAGCGCGCGCGCCAATGCCTCGCCGTCACTATAGAGGCTGGCAAATGTCGGGCTGTCGGCTTCACCAAGATACACGACTGCGTCCGGGTCAGCTTCAGCGCGATCTCGTGCCCAGTTCGCTAGCGTGCGGTCTTGCCAGACGCCTGTGCCGACAAATCGGCGCAAATGCTGTGGCAGGTTGGTGGGGAACTGGATGGTCACTTCGCGGCTTCCTCATCGGCGTGGAGGACTGGCTCCAGCGTGGTTGATTGCATAGGTTTGCGCGACTTGCCGCAACCGGCAAAATAGCCAGCTTGCATATCCAATCTGCATTTTTGCCGGTGTTGCGGCGCGGCTAGTCCTGGGCGAGCAAGCTTGCCGCCCTTTGCAGCAGTTTCAGCGCTTCTTCGTTGCGCGCTTGGGTCGCGCGATCATTGGTTCGCGGCGGGGCGGGGGAGGCCCGGACGTTGTCGGTGCCACTGAATTCGCCGTCGCGCAGACCGGCAACGCCGCGCTTCGTCCAGAAGTCGACGAGGCATTCCTTGAGCATGGCGAGCATCCGTGGTGGCCATGCCACCGCGTCATCGGGGAAACTGTGGGCCGCCAGACCGTTGATGAAAATGGTGGTGAACAGTCGGCCCATCTGAATTTCTTCGTGGCCAACCGCTGCCAAGGCCGGAAAACTTTCGCTTGCCTGAAGGTTGAGCGCTTCCTCATCCGCCGCGCGGACCTGCGCCAGACGCAGTCTGAGTTCGCCGTCTGTCCGCGCCGCCGCTCCGACCTCTGCCATCGCAAGGTGGATCGGATCATTGGCCGATTGCCACATGAGATTTATACCCATGTCAAACCGGTCACTCGGCGAGGCGTCCGGACTGATCTGTTCGAAATAATTCCGCCGCGAACTCTCGTGCAGATGCTCGATCGCGGCGTATTTCAGGTCTTCCAGAACGGGGAAATAGTATTGGATCTTGCCGCGCGTCATGCCCGTTTCGCGCGCTACCAGCGACATGTTGGTCCCGGCCCATCCCTGATAGGCAAAGCAGCGCACGACCGCATCAAGGATCGCCAGCCGGGTGGCGTCACTCGGGTTCACGCTGGCATCATCTGCGGCGTGAATGTCCTGTGCGGGTTCGGTTTCAGCCGACTCTTCCTCTTCTGGCGATGTCAGATTTTTGACCATGCGTTCTCTCTGCCGTCTGGCGGAATTCTCTAAATTGCGAGTTTACTCTAGGATTGGCTATTCGCAAGGTCCAAACCTGCATTACTGCTGCTTGCAAAAAGCTGTAAGGTTCAGGAAAGCCGTAGAGAGGATAACGCCGCCATGTCGCAGTCGCTGATGGATCGCCTTGAGGCAGAAGCGGCGTGTACGCGCCTTCTCCACGCCTATGGTCGGGCGATCGACTGGCAGGACGAGGCGGGTCTGGCGCAATTATTCTGGCCTGATGCCATGATCGACCTCGGGTTTTTCACCGGCAGCGGCACGGAGGCGGTCGGGTTCCTGATGGCCAACGCCGCCACGTCCGAACGGCGATTTCATGCCACGTCGAATATACTGCTCGAAATCAACGGCGATGTCGC
This sequence comes from Novosphingobium sp., assembly GCA_040004085.1. GTDB lineage: Bacteria > Pseudomonadota > Alphaproteobacteria > Sphingomonadales > Sphingomonadaceae > Novosphingobium. Next base: position 42 of record JBDUBN010000498.1, on the reverse strand, counting down.
ATTGGCCGATTCGACCTGCATCACCCATGCGGTTGCTGCTGC
>JBDUBN010000110.1:0-7438 GCA_040004085.1 Novosphingobium sp. | reverse complement strand
CATGCGGCCTGCCTTCCGGCGAGGATGGGAGGGGGAGGGAAAACCGGAATCGATGCCCTGGCGCGGGCCAGCGGGCGAAGCCTGCCACACGGGGGTGTCTATTCCGGTTTGGGGAACGAGAGGGCAAAGCCCTTGGCGTTCCTGCCCGGATCGCCCAGCGATCCCGCCAACAACGGCACCCTTGCAACGGCGCGAAGCCGCCGGACGCCCTGCGCGCGGGCCTGTGGGCCAGCGGGCGTCCGGCAATGAGAGAGGCAAGAGTGCCAGCGGGTCAGCACGAGAAACGCCGCACCCTCAGGAGCGCGCAGCGCGGGACAGAGTGCGACTGCAAACCCTCCCGCTCAACTGCCCCTGCTCCTGATCGTCACCCGGATGGGCCGGGACTACAGGCCTGGTCTGCGCCAGCGGATAGAGCGGGTCGCCCGTGAGGGCAGCTCCAATTCGCTACACTTCAACGCGACTTGGTCTGGCTCAAGATGCGAAAACCTATGGTGTAATTGCCTGACCGGCGATAACCAGTGCTGATGATCGGGGGTAATTCAAACTTTGCATTTCTTCAAAAGCATGAGCCTCAGGTTTATCGCCTTGGGCTGCTTGCGGAGCGCTATTTCGCCGAAGATTCGAACACATGCCTGATAAAACTTCGTCAATTTTCTGAACTGACCGCGCAACTAACTGCATCACGTGTGAACCGCACCACGTCACCTCGCGCGTAACTCATTGGGTCGCGCGCCTCGGCGCGGGACAGGCCTTTGCCCACCAGACTCTGCACAGTGATCGCGGCGCTGGACAAAAGTCCGGTTTTGGCAAGCTCCGTTCGAATGTCCGCTGTCAGCGCGTCGCGCCCTTCGCGCGATGGCTCGATAACAAGCGTGCGGGCGCGGGTCGCGCTGTCGAGAGTAGCATAGGCCCTAGCGATTTCCGCGAACCGCTCCGAGCGGTCGGCATTCTCAATAATTGTGCCGCCGCCCCGGTCCAGCGCTGCCATTGCCTTGCGGGCATCGCCTTCGATAGACGCCAGCACGGCTTCCTTTGTCGCCGTGTTGGTCTGGCGCACAATCTCATCGAGCTTCGCCGTGGCCATGCCAGCGCTTTGCAATTGTGTGAAAGCGGCTCCGGCTCCCACCGATCCAAGCTGCTTCACATCGCCGACCAGCACGACACGGGCATTGGACCTGGCTCCAAGCTCCAAAAGGGATGCCATATCGCGGGCGGACAGCATCGACGCCTCGTCCACGATCCAGACGCTGCCGCGTGCGCCATGCGAATTCCCGGTCAGATGCCTGGCGACTGTCTCGCCGCGCATTCCCAAGGCATCGCCAAGCGTTCGCGCAGCCGATGCAGTGGGGGCGAGCGCCGCGACGGACAGACCTCTTGCCCGCGCCTCGCTGGCGTAGGTTGTCAAGACGGTAGTGGTCTTGGCGGTCCCGGCATAACCTTGCACGGCGGTGACGCGACTGGGGCTGGTCAGAAGCGCCCGCGTTGCATCGCGCTGGCCGCTGTTCCAGCGATGGTCGGATTGCAGCTCCGCCCGCGCCACGGCTTTCGAAGCCTGCGTGGCCGGCAGGATCGGCGCGACTGCGCCGCGCCCTTCGGCTTCTGCGCGCAAAAGCCGCCGCTCGTTTTCGATGTTGACCGCCGTGGTGAACCCGGCGAACTCCGCGCCGCGCTTGTCGAGGAATGTGCGCGGAGCAAGTTCGCCGTCGCGGCTTGCTGTGGCGATGGCGTCGCCGATTTGAGCGGCGGTGACCTTGCCCAACCCGAACCGTCCTGCCTCCTTCTCAAGATCGGCAGCAGAAAACACCGATTGCCGCTCGCCAAGATTTTCGGCGGCGAAGGCAACGGCACGGTGGGCCGAAAGCTCGCCCTGCGCAGCGATCAGATGTGCGTGATCGATATGCGCGGCACTGGCATTCGCCACTTCGACCAGTGCCTGCCGGTCCTTTTGCCCAAACCCTGCCGCATCGGCGGTGGCGCGCCATTCCTTGACCAGTTCCGCCCGGTTGACCTTTTCCTTGGCCACCCGCGTATCGAGCGCGGCGATCTGCTTTTCTTCTGCCGATGCCGTCTCGCGAGTCTGGCCGCGCTCGGCGAGCCGGGCTTCGACCTGCGCAGCGCGTTCGCTGAACGCGCTGATGACTTCGGGCGATACGCCCCTGATCTCGAATAGCGAATCCTTGCCCGGCTCGATCTCGTAACCCAGGCCGCGCACGCCCACCGCCAGTTCCTGCCGGTAGACTGCGCCGATGGCCTTTTGGAGCTGATATAGCGCGCGCGGCTCAAGGCTGCGCCAGTTGCCGTCCGCGTCACGGGTCATGGTCATGATGACGTTGTGGGTGTGAAGCTGCGGGTCCTGCGCCCGGCTGGTATCATGATGGAAACTGGCAATCGCGAGATTGCCGGTCTGTTGGCGCTCGACCGTGCCGTCTTCTCTGATCCGGGTGGCGGCGGCGTGACGTTCGGCAAAGCCAAGTGCAGCCTTGACCGCGCGGTCATGCGCACCGACCAGGCGGCGGTCGCCCGCGACCTCTGCCATGATCGACACCGATTTCGGCGCGCTCATGGTTACGTCCCATCCGGGGCGATGCTCAAGCTTGCCGTCACGGGTAGTCCCGAGTTGCGGACCATCGGGCAGCTTGCCGTCGAGCATGTCGCGGAACGCGTCACGCTCAATCTCGCCGGCAAGCCCCAACTCCTTCGCGCCTTCGCCCTGCCATTCGCTGGGCGACAAGCCGCCATCGGCATAATAGTCGTCGGCTTCATAGTAGCTCGACGCCTGCGCCGAACTACCGATCGCGCTGATTGTGGCGACCATCAGACCGGCCCTTCTTCGCTGATCGTCTTTTCGGCCTTGGCACCCTTGACCGGGAGCTTGCCCCAGAGCGAGCGGCTTACATCGACCGGTATGAAACCGGGGTGACGGGGTGCGCCGCGTACATCGATATGGTCCCGTGTCAGCCTGATTTTTGCTACCGGCAGGGCATCGGGCAATTGCAGAAAGCCGTGATGCGGTTCGAGCCGCATATCGCTTTCGATCACCGCCGCGCGGACATGGCGCGTGCTGCCTAGAGAGGTCCGCCCGCTGCTCGGGCCATAGTCAAAACTGTCCGATGCGCTGCGCACTTCCACCTCTACATCGCCGATATTGCGCGACGCCCACTCGCGGGTCTCGCGGTCGATGAGCTGGAGATAGAGCTTGGAATTACAGCATCCCAGCAGTGCCTCGGCGCTGTCGCGGCCATAGCGGTTGTGCATCTGGCCGATGGCCTGGAAGGTCAACGTCACGCTCGCGCCGAACTTGCGGCCCTCCGGCAGAAGCCGGGTGAGATTATCGACGCGGGGCAGGTCCGCCAGCTCGTCGAGGAAGAACCACAGGCGGCGATTAGCGGATGGCTCCAGACCCAGGGTGGCGCTCGCGGCGCATTCGAGCCAGCAGGCCAGAAGCGGCTTCATCGCCTCGAAATAGTCCTCCTTGCGCGGGACGAAGATCCACGGCTTCGCGCCTTTGTGCTGATCCAGTCCGGCGAAGTAGTCGCGAAACGAAAAGCTCTTCGCGTCGCCCGGCTCGCGCCACAGGAACTGGAGCAGGTTCGATGACTTGGCGAGCATGAACAGTACGCTGCCGGTGGCCCGGTCGGCGTCGTCCTCGAAGGTGCGGGCGGACGATGTTCCGGCCAGCCAGACTTTCATTTCCTCCTTGGTCTTTGCCTGCAAGGCGTTGAGCAGATCGGGCAGGGTGGTCTTCCCTTCGGCGTTCAGAACGCGAAGGACATTGGCGACAAGGATACGGCTGGTCTCCAGCCAGACATCGTCATCGCGCTCGCCGGTTTCGGAAACAAGCTGGCGGGCGATGCGGTCGGCGTCGGCGGGGTGCGCAATCTCCGAGAACGGTGACCAATAGACCGAGCGGGAATCGAACGGATTGAGGATCACGTCGCCGCGCTCGGGCCGGTAGTAATGCGCGATGAATTCGCCGCTGGTGTCATAGACCAGTGCCGGTTCGCCGCGCTGCTCGACCGTGTCGAGCATCTGGCGCAGGACCGTGGTCTTGCCTGCGCCGGTCGTGCCAAGGATGGCGAAGTGGCGGCATTCGAGCCATGCCGGAATCCCGACCGTGGCGATGCGCAACGAACGCTCGTTGGTCGCGCGCTTGGTCAGGTTGCGCAGCTCGCGCTCGCTGACAATAGCGGTGCCAGCGACGATGCGATCCTGCGCCGCCTTGCGGCCACTGTCGCGCATCCAGACGGCAAGTCCAAAGCAAGAGACCAGGCCAAGCAGTCCGCCCAGAAAACCGCCGATGATGCTCTTGCTCTCGATGTCGTCCCAGCAATCCTGCCACGCCGGGTCGTTGGCAAGCACGCTGGCGGGCAAATGGCCGGTCCTGCCATTGAGGCTGACGGTGATCGGTGGGTCGGACTCGCCACCGGCAAACACGCTGACAAGGCTGCCCTGGCCATGCTGGTAAGCACAGACGTATTGCCACGGTTCGACCTGGTTCAGTGGCAGCCAGACCCCGCCAACCGCCGCCGCTCCCGCGACTGTCCAGGCATAGGCTTTCCAGCGGGTGGCGAAGCCGGAGACGGCCTGCCGGAACAGGCCCTGTCCGCGCAGCAGGTTGTCGTGATCCCGGCTCATGACAGCGCCTCCCCGGCCAGTATGCGCTGACGCTTGTAGGCGGCCTGCGCGGCGTCGCTGGTGGCGGCATCGATGCGGTCGGCATCGCTATCATTGCGCAGAGCTGCACGGCGCGCATAGGCATAGGCTGCGCTGGCTGTGAACAGGCTGCGGTCGGTCAATGCCTCGATCACCGCGAGACGGGAATCGAGCGCGGCAAGCGCCTCGTCATTGGCCATTTGTGACTTCGCCTGGGCACCGCCCATGATCGATGCGAGGCCCGTTTCGATCACCCTGAGCAGCGCCTGGTAGCGGGTCATTCCCCGCACCTTGGCGATGTGGCAGATCATGGTTTCCTGGCCAGCAGGCACCCGGATAGTCAGTTTGACGCGGTTCATGGCAACACCTCCCGGAGCGCGCCATCCGCGCGCGCCGTTTTTGGCTGAATTGCTGGAGTTGACGGGTGAGGGCGCAAGGAGCGCGCGCATCGCCTCCCATGGGAATGGCGGAAATCAGGCATGCACCCGTGCGTAGGGTGTGTATCTGAATTGCTGGCTCGATGCATTGCATCGCAGCCCCTTTGATCCAGCTTTGATGATTGATGCTTACGCATTGCTCGCTTCCCCTTCCGGGTGGATCGAGCCCGCTGCGGCGGCCATCTGGCGAAGGGCAATTTCATCATCGACCAGTCGATTGCGCCGGGCGCGAAGCGGTTCGATCTCATCGAGCAAGTTGTTATCGATCAGCCACCGGTAGGCCGCCGCGTCGATGGCTTCACAAAGGACTGCATGCAGGTCAGCCGCTTCGACGGGACCAAGCTGAAGCCAGCCACGACAGTCGATGAAAACTTGCGCCCCAAGGGGGAATGTCCGGTCCCCGCAATCGAAATTCGGGCCTTCGAGGTGGAACCAGATTTCCTCGCCCTTCAGGATCGCAATGCGCGGGCGTTCGGTGATGAAGAATGGGCGCAGCGCGTTGCGAAATGCTGCGCCGTCAGCGTCATCGGCAAAAAGGCGATCCGCCAGCGAAATGAGTTCCGGGGCGATGCACTTATGGACCTGGACGGTATGTGCAACGAAGCGATGTCTGCGGGAAGAGAGATGGAAAAAGGACATGGGAATTCTCCAGCCGGAACGTGGCGGTCCGGCGCAAAAAGGTCGGGCAGGGGGGAGACTGAAGTTTACGACTGCAGCGCGAAATCGGGTCAGCCGCGCGTTCGCAGACTATCGATCCAGTCGCGGATATCGTTCTCGCGCCAGCGCAGGCCGCGCCGGTTGATGACGCATGGCGGGGGCAGGGCCTTGCGCGCGACCATGTCGTATATGGTCGAGCGGGAACGGATGTTGAGCGCAGCTTGAACCTGTCGCATGCTCAGCAGGACTATTGTGGTGTCGGTCATCGGAACCTCCTTTCGAGAGGTCCGCCAGCATGCATATTCCAGATCGCCGGTCGTCGCTGTGGCCGCCAATTGGCAAGAAATTCAGGCGACGAAGCCCGGTGACAGGTTTAACTCGTTCTTGATGGTCTCGGCCAAAGGGCGTGTTACCGGGGTGTATTGGCCGCTCATCAGGTTGAGGAACCAGCTTTCAGGTTTGCGACCCCGATTGCCGGACGTTTCGGCAGGGTCGTAGGTGACAGCATCGCCAGTGATATTGAGCCTGCAAAGTTGCCGTTCTTCGTGATCGTCGATCTCGCCCGCCGCGCGCATGCGTGCCGCTTCGATCTTCAACGCTTTCTCGAATGCCGAAACGACAGCATCTTTCCGCATCGCAGCTTTGCCCGTGCCCTTTTGGTTGGTAACGAACGCGGCAACCTCACGAAGCGCAATCCTGACCTTGAGGCGCTTGAGCTTATCGCCAGCATAGATTTCAGGGGTGCGGTCGTACAGGTCGAGCAAGTGATCCGCGACAGGTGGATTCCAAAGATAATAGTTGGACCATTCGCCGGTCGCTTCGGGCGTAACGGCCAAAAACTGGCGCTTGGTATTCTCGCCGCCGAACAGCCTGGCAGCCAGCCACGGTTCGCCAAGGCAGCCCCTGCCGAAGACCAGATCGACTGGCCTATGCGACACTGGTGTCGCGGTTGATCCTGTCCCACTCTCGGCGATTCGCATGGTGGTGTGGTTCCCGGAATCCAACTCGTCCAGAAGCTCGTCGATGGCGGATTGCGCTTCACAGAGAAGGGGCCGCAGACCCCATATTCCAAGATAACGCTTCCAGCTCCGGCGGCGGAAACCAATGGCGAGCAAGGCGAATGCTACGAATCCGCCGGGAAGAATCCATACGGTGTCTGCGATGCCAAGCGTTGAAGCGACGGCAACCTTGTGGCCTATGGCGAAGAGGAGGGCAGCACCCAAAGCCAGCAATGCATTCGCTTGGTGATGCACCAAGTTGATCAATTCCTGGAACTCAAGCGCTGAAGTCCGGATATTGGCAACTGTGGTACGCAAGCCGAGCTGGTTGATCCGCAGCTCCAGGTATTCGTCGAATTCTGTTTCGACCAGTTTGGTGGAATGCGGCTTTACCATTAGGCAAAGCTAGCAATTGCTTTATCGCCAGACAACGCAAACTCAAGGCGCTGATGGATGCTCGTGCGCATGGACCACTGGCGTTTGTGGCCCTTGAGGTGACCCCCATTGAACTGTGGAGAACAGCCTCGTTGGCACCCGGCACCGAAGGTGGAGCCTATAGGGAGCCTATAGCGAAATCTAGGCTCCACGACAGACGGACTTCTCGAGTGTGGGGTTATTAAAGCGTTGATTTTCTGAGAGATTTTGGTGGACGCACTTGGGCTCGAACCAAGGACCCGCTGATTAAGAGTCAGC
>JBDUBN010000497.1:0-2238 GCA_040004085.1 Novosphingobium sp. | reverse complement strand
GCGAAATCTTCGAAGCCGCTCTGCATCAGGCCAAGGAAGGCCGCGCGCACATCCTGGGCGAAATGACCAAGGCATTGGGCACGTCGCGCAGCGAACTGTCGGCACATGCTCCGCGCATCGAAACCTTGCAGATCGACAAGTCGAAGATCCGTGAAGTTATCGGCACCGGCGGCAAGGTCATCCGCGAAATCGTCGCTGAAACCGGCGCCAAGGTCGACATTGATGACGAAGGTCTGATCAAGCTGTCGTCGTCCGACCCAGCCCAGATCGAAGCCGCCCGCAAGTGGATCCTCGGCATCGTCGAGGAAGCCGAAGTCGGCAAGGTCTATGACGGCAAGGTCGTCAACATCGTCGATTTCGGTGCGTTCGTGAACTTCATGGGCGGCAAGGACGGACTTGTCCACGTTTCGGAAATGCGCAACGATCGCGTCGAAAAGCCGACCGACGTGGTGACCGAAGGTCAGGCCGTTAAGGTCAAGGTTCTCGAAATCGATCCGCGCGGCAAGGTTCGCCTGTCCATGCGGGTTGTCGATCAGGAAACCGGCGCTGAACTGGAAGATACCCGCCCGCCGCGTGAAGCACGCGAACCGCGCGGTGATCGTCCGGGTGGTGATCGCGGCGATCGCCGTGGCCCGCGCTCAGGCGGTGGTGGCCGTGGCGGCGACCGTGATCGCGGTCCGCGTCGTGATGGCGGTGATCGTCCGGCTCGCGAAGGCGGCGAAGGTGGCGGCAACCCCGATCACATGCCAGCCTTCCTCAAGTCTGAAGACTGAGGCTGAAGCACAAATCAAAGGGGGCTGCTGCGGCGGCCCCCTTTTTTGTGCGTGGCGTCAGCCCGTTACCGCCAGCCTCGGCGCGCTGTCTTCGCGGGTGCTGCGGCGGTCTGCGCATTGCACGCGGTTCTTGCCGTCGCGCTTGGCCCGGTAGAGCGCCGCGTCCGATTGCGGGATGACTTCAGCCGCCGAGGTGGCCGTCGCCGGGACCGATGCGATACCGAACGAAGCGCTGATCCGCGCGCCGTGGGCCTCGGCCAGCGATTCGACCCGTTCGCGCAATTGCTCAGCCTTGGCGGCGGCATCTTCCAGTGGGCAATTTGGCAGGATAATGAGAAACTCTTCGCCGCCGTACCGGCAGACTACATCCGAAGGACGCAGGCCGCCGACCAGTTGCGCCGCGACATCGCGCAGCACGGCATCGCCCTTGGCATGGCCGTGTTCGTCATTGAGCTGCTTGAAATAGTCGAGGTCCAGCATCACCACTGACGTCGCGCCGCCCACCCGTTCGGCCAGGCTGAGATAGCGCTCCAGCGCGTCTTCCATATAGCGGCGATTGTAAAGTCCGGTCAGCGGATCGCGCAGCGACTGGGTACGCAGCTTTTCGCGCAGTGAGATGTTGGACAGCGCCAGCGACATCGAATCTGCCAAGGCGCGGGCCAAGCGGCGCACGGCAAGCAGTCGGTCGAACGCGATGTCGCCATCATAAGCCAGTACAAACAAGCCATATACCGACTCGCGGGCCATCATAGGGATTTCGACTGTGCCCACAGTGGACCCGTGGTGCGCGCAGCACAGCGTGTTGCTGAAAGGATCGTTGATATGAGGCTTGCCGCGCTTGAGCGCCCAGCAGTTGGCAGGGTGCAGAGACTCAGCAGGCTCGTAATCCGCGGGCATATTAATGCTACCGGCAAGGTCGAGCCGGTCGCGTGAATTGTTATAAATATACAGTGCTGCGCCAAATTCAGGCAGCAGGCGTTTGGTGGAAGCCATCAAGACTGCCGTGGCATCACTATGATCGTCCGCGCTTTGCAACATGTCGGTCATGGCAAACAATTCGTCGGTTTGCGTCTTGGCGCCCGTCGCGTGCTCAAGCAGTTTAGCGTGGCTTTGAAACTCGCGGCGGCCATAAACGGAAATGAACAGTTCCAACACCAGAGCGGTGCCGGCAAATGTCATCGCCGCCGCAGTGGCGCCGTCCGACGGTTCACCCAGCAGCACGACGTGGCCGATCAGCGCGGCGATACACAGGGCCATGAGTGCCATGGCGCTCAGCGAACAGATGCCGATGACCAGCAAATGTCGTTGATCGACGGAAACCTTTGGGAACCTTATCATTATCGACATCCGTCCCGGCCATTTATACTCTGACCATACTCCGGCAGAATTGCGCAAAGGTTAATTCCGAAGTAAGTTATCGACCGTTCAACTCGGGCCTGAACTTTACGCCGCTTTGCTCTCGGCT
>JBDUBN010000496.1:0-2242 GCA_040004085.1 Novosphingobium sp. | reverse complement strand
CGCGGCTGGGCGACGGGCAAGGCCACCCCGTTCGATGCCTTCGACGCCAAGGCTGAGGCGCTGGCTCTGTTGGCGCAAGCCGGAGCGCCGGTTGATAATCTGCAAGTGATGGGAGACGCAGGGCCGCAATTCCATCCCGGCCAGTCCGCCACTTTGCGGCTGGGGCCGAAGACAGTGCTGGCGCGCTTTGGCATGCTGCACCCGGCCACCGCCAAGGAGTTCGACATCGACGCGCCAGTGGCAATGGTCGAACTATTCCTCGATGCGATCCCCGGCAAAAAGGGCGCGGCGACGTTCGCGCGTGCGGCTTATGCCCCGCCAACTTTGCAAGCGGTGAAGCGTGACTTTGCCTTTCTGGTGCCGCTCGCTCTGCCTGCGGGCGATCTGGTGCGTGCAGTCAAGGGCGCGGACAAGGTGAATGTCGTCGCGGCAAGAGTGTTCGACGATTTCCGTGGTGCAGGTGTGCCGGAAGGGCAGAAGTCGCTAGCGGTCGAAATCACCCTCCAGCCAGGCGAGAAAAGCTATGACGAGGCGGAACTGAAGGCGATTGCCGATATGGTGACGGCTGCAGCAACGAAACTGGGCGCGGTGTTGCGCGGCTAATCTGATCTGAAAGTATTTATGTCCAATCGCCGCACCTTCGCCATCATCTCGCACCCCGATGCGGGCAAGACCACGCTGACGGAAAAGCTGCTGCTGCAAGGCGGCGCGATTCACTTGGCGGGTGAGGTCAAGGCGCGCGGGCAGGCGCGGCGGGCACGGTCGGACTGGATGAAGATTGAGCAGCAGCGCGGGATTTCCGTGACGTCCAGCGTGATGACGTTTGAACGCGGCGGCATTACCTTCAACTTGCTCGATACCCCGGGCCACGAGGACTTTTCCGAGGACACTTACCGCACACTCACCGCCGTCGATTCGGCGATCATGGTGATCGACGCGGCCAAAGGCATCGAGCCGCAGACGCGCAAACTGTTCGAGGTGTGCCGGATGCGCTCCGTGCCGATCATCACCTTCATCAACAAGGTCGACCGCGAAGGCCGCAGCCCGTTCGATCTGATGGACGAAGTGGCCGATGCGCTGGCGCTGGATGTCTGTCCGATGGCATGGCCGGTCGGCATGGGCGGGCAATTTCGTGGCGTGCTCGATTTCGCCAGCGGCCTTATCAGCCGCCCCGAAGGCGACAGCCGCGAGTTTCTCGGCAAGCGCGAAGCCGCCGAATTGCCCGCTGACATCGCGGACGAGGTGGAACTGGCGCGTGGCGGCTATCCCGAGTTTGACTTGGCGGCCTATCGCCATGGTGATCTGACGCCGGTTTATTTCGGCTCGGCGCTCAAGAATTTTGGCGTGGCAGAACTGATCGACGCCATCGCCACTTTCGCCCCGCCACCGCGCCCGCAGCCGAGTTCGCTGGGCGAGATCCTGCCGGAGAATCCCGAAGTCACCGGCTTCATCTTCAAGGTGCAGGCCAATATGGACCCGCAGCACCGCGACCGCATCGCCTTTATGCGCATGGTTTCGGGCACGTTCAAGCGCGGCATGAAGCTGATTCCATCGGGGCTTGGCAAGCCGATTGCCATCCATTCACCGATCCTGTTTTTCGCGCAGGATCGCGAACTGGCGGACAATGCCGAGGCGGGCGACATCATCGGCATCCCCAACCACGGCACCTTGCGGGTGGGTGATACGCTGTCAGAAAAGAACGAGGTGCGCTTTACCGGCCTGCCGAACTTTGCCCCGGAAATCCTGCGCCGCGTCGCGCTGAAAGACCCGACCAAGACCAAGCAGTTGCGCAAAGCGCTGGACGATCTGTCCGAAGAGGGAGTGATTCAGGTGTTCTATCCGGAAATCGGCGCGCAGTGGATTGTCGGCGTCGTCGGCCAGTTGCAATTGGAAGTGCTGATTTCGCGGCTGGAGGCGGAATACAAGGTTGAGGCGGTGCTTGAGGCATCGCCGTTCGATACCGCGCGCTGGCTGAAAGGCACCGATATCGCGCTGCGCGGCTTCACCGATTTCAACAAGTCCAACCTCGCGCGCGACCGCGATGGCGATCCGGTGTTCATGGCGCGATCATCGTGGGATGTCGGCTATCAGCAGGAAAAGAACCCCGAACTGACCTTCAGCGCCACCAAGGAACGCTGAGAGCTTTCGCCGCGCCCAGGGATCGGTTAGCAACGGGCATGGCCGACTTTACCCAGACCCTTAACGACGATCACATCGCGATGATTTCGCGGCAGAGCGTGTT